>PNIN01000036.1 GCA_002878065.1 Calditerrivibrio nitroreducens | reverse complement strand
TTTTATGCAAACAAATCATTTAAAAAGAGCTTAGGTTATAGATAGTGTATTAGCCATCAGTTGTAAAAAATCATTTCCGAAAAAAAATGTTTAAAACGATAGTCAATATAATACTTACTACAATTGAGGTGACTATTGGAAAATAGAAAGTAAAATTACCTCTTTTATAATATATATCCCCGGGCAGCTTTCCAAGACCAATTCTTTCTCCGAAATACAAAAATAAACCAACAGCAATAATTATCAGACCAAAAAATATTAACAATTTACCTATGCCACTGAAACCATCCATATCGTTAAATTTATAATTTTTCACTTGAAAGTCAAGAGGTAAAATGGTATTCTATTTTAATCAATTTTCTCAGGAGGTTTTATGGAGAAGAAAAAGCTTTTTATCGAGGGGAAGTGGGTTGATACCGGGAAATATATCGATGTAAAAAATCCTTATGATAATTCTATCATATCACAGATAGCAATGGCTGATGCAGAATGGACAGACAAAGGGATAGATTATGCTTACAAAAATAGATCTATTATGGCATCCCTCACAGCTAAGGAAAGGGGCGATATTTTGAATAAAGTCTCTCTATTAATAAAAGAAAATCTGGATGAACTTGCCATTACAATTGCCAGAGAAAGTGGAAAAGCTTTGAGATTTGCAAAAGGGGAGGTGCTTAGAAGCTCTGAAACTTTTCAGTTTGCTGCGGATGAAGCCAGAAGGTTGTCTGGTGAACTGGTGCCTCTTGATGCTGCAGCCACAGGGAAAAATAGATTTGGATACTATAAGAGATATCCACTGGGGGTGGTAGGAGCTATTACTCCGTTTAATTTTCCATTAAACCTTGTTTCGCATAAGGTTGCACCTGCCATTGCTGCTGGTAACTGCATAGTTTTAAAACCTGCTTCCACCACACCTCTTACTGCTGTGAAATTGGTGGAGATTTTACTGGAAGCTGGGCTGCCAAAAGAGGGGATTACACTTTTGGTTGGATCTGGTTCCTCCGTGGGCAACAGAATGGTGGAATCTGACAAGATAGCCATGATAAGCTTTACCGGGTCACCTGAGGTGGGGCTTGAGATCAAAAGAAAAGCTGGGATGAAAAAGGTAACTCTTGAATTGGGTAACAATTCCGCCGTAATTATTCATAAAGATGCGGATATCGCTTCAGCTCTTCCAAAATGCGTGGTGGGGGGGTTTGCCAATTCTGGGCAGGTCTGCATAAGTATTCAAAGGATATATGTCCACAATGACATATATGATGCATTCACATCACAGTTTGTGGAAGCAGTAAAAAATACAAGCTACGGGTCTCAGCTGGATGAAAATGTCATGGTGGGGCCAATGATTGAGGAGAAAGAGGCCATCAGAGTGGAGGAATGGATTAATGAGGCTGTAAACAATGGGGCCAAAATAGCCTGTGGTGGAAAAAGAAATGGTGCACTTCTGGAGCCAACAGTCTTACTTGATACCAATGAAACAATGAAGGTTGTGTACGAAGAGATTTTTGGGCCTGTTGTATGTATTATGAAGTATGAAACACTCGAAGAGGCTATTGAAAAGGCAAACAACTCGAAGTATGGATTGCAGGCGGGAATATTTACCAAGGATATAAAATCAGCCTTCACTGCAATTGATAAACTTGAAGTGGGTGGGGTTATGGTGAATGATATGCCAACATTCAGGGTTGACCAGATGCCGTACGGTGGTGTTAAACTATCCGGAACAGGCAGAGAGGGACCAAAGTTTGCTGTGGAAGAGATGACAGAGATAAAAACAGTGGTGTTTAACTTAGAGTAAAAATATGAAATCTATAGTATATTTTTCTGGTTTGAAAAACAAGAAGCATTCATCACCTTTAAATAAGATAAAAAAACTTATCAATCGCTGTGAGCCGGATAGATTATTTGCTAAGGGGGAGTTGATAGCCATTAAAACCCACTTTGGTGAGCTGGGAAATACAGCTTTTATCCCCCCAATTTACCTCAGACCAGTTGTGGAGGTACTTAAGGGGCTTAAAACCAATCCATTTTTGACGGATACCAATACATTATACGTTGGAATGAGGACGAATAGTGTGGATCATCTTCATAATGTCAATTGGAATGGGTTTGGATATTCTACCCTAGGTATACCAGCTATTATTGCGGATGGTTTAAGGGGTGAAAACAGCATCGATGTCCCCATTAATGGTAAGTACCTTTCAGCTGTAAAACTTGCTTCGGATATAGTGAATGCCGATGGTATGGTTTGTGTATCACATTTTAAGGGGCATGAAGTGTCAGGATTTGGCGGAGCTATAAAAAATCTCTCAATGGGATGTGCTTCGAGACAGGGGAAGCTGGAGATGCATTCTGTCACAAGACCAAAAGTACATCAGGATAAATGCACTGCCTGCGGAAGGTGTCTTTCTGCATGTGCGCATGATGCTATTGTGATAAAACCAAAAGCGTTTATCAACGAAAATTGCACCGGATGTGCAAGATGCATAGCTGTATGTCCTGAAGGTGCTATAGGTATAAACTGGGATGAAACCGTAGAGAATACTCAGCTAAAAATGGCAGAATATGCTTATGGAGTGCATAAATCTCTTAAGGGTAAGATCGTATATGTAAATATTCTGATAAACATTAGCCCTGCGTGCGATTGTTACCCTGGCAACGATGCCCCAATATGTGGCGATATTGGATTTCTTTCTTCACAGGATCCAGTTGCTATCGATCAGGCAAGCTATGATCTGGTGATGAATCAGTTTGGTGGGAAAGACCCATTTGTGGATATATATCCGTATCTTACTCCAGAAATTCAGCTTAAACATTCCGAAGAGATGGGGCTTGGAAGTAGACAATATGAGATTAAATATGTGGAATAACAGATTAAATTTCATCTTATAGCTCATTGATATTGCTTTTTATGATATTTAGTAGGTTTTTTTAATGATGATGCATCAATGGGCGAACACGTAGTTTTGCCCCTACGTATGGATTAGGAGTACAAAAAAAGTGGTGATAGTAGAATCTTAAATATTTGAAGAGTTGTTAAAAATCTTAGTGATTTTTATTTTTTAAGTTTCTTTTGGTATCAATCAAAAATGCTGCATCCAGAAGCAGTTGATTTGTGGATTTACCGATTGTTTTGGCAGGGATTGATTCGGCAGGGATATCAACTATATTGAATTCCCCCTCTTCTACTTCCATTAGCTTATAAAAGGCATCGAGACCTTTATCTTTCTGGCATTCAGCATGCACCACTGAGCCTTTTTCAAAATAAATTTTACCCAGATAGTCATTACCAAACATCTCAAACAGACAGGTTTTGTTTGAAATAGAAAGCACCTGCACGAGGTCCATAGGACTTATATTTTCAAAATTACCAGATGTTTTCTTTGTTTCTGTAAATGACCCTTTTCCGGCGGTAATTTTATCGTAAACATCTAAGAA
>PNIN01000037.1 GCA_002878065.1 Calditerrivibrio nitroreducens | reverse complement strand
TTTCTTCCTGGAAAGTTGCCCCAACTTTTAGTATTTTTTATTTTTCTTCTATTATATCAAGCTTTATGCTGAGCTCTTTTAATTGTTTTGCATCCACCTTGTTTGGAGCATCACTCATAAGGCATGTGGCTTTCTGGGTTTTGGGAAAGGCTATAACATCCCTTATGGAATCTGCTCCAGCCAAAATAGAGGCTATCCTATCCACTCCAAAAGCGATTCCACCGTGGGGAGGGGTGCCATATCTCAGTGCTTCAATGAAAAATCCAAATTTTAGATCGCATTCCTCTTTTGTAAGTCCTAATATATTAAACATCTTTTCCTGGATATCGCTTCTGTGAATCCTGATACTTCCTCCGCCTATTTCAGATCCGTTAAGTACCAGGTCATAGGCTTTTGCCCTTATCTTAAGTGGATCGGTATCAAAGAGTGGGATATCTTCATCCACAGGTGCAGTAAATGGGTGATGTACTGCAACATATCTTTTTTCCTCTTTGTCCCATTCCAGAAGCGGGAAGTCGATAACCCAGGTGAAGTTGTACTTGTTTTTATCTATAAGTCCAAGTCTTCTTCCAAGTTCAAGACGAACTTTTGACATAAATAGATTTACAGTGGATTTTTCCCCTGCACCAAAGAATACAATATCTCCAACTTTTGCATCCATAGCATCAAGAATCCTATTAGTAAGTTGCTCACCTAAAAACTTTATGATGGGAGACTGTAGACCATCTTCATTGATTTTGATGTATGCCAAGCCTTTTGCTCCAAGGGAAACCGCATAGTCTGTTATTTCATCGATCTCTTTTCGGCTAAATTTACCAGCACCTTTTGCGTTGATGGCCTTTACGATGCCACCTTCCTTAATTGCATCGGTAAACACTTTAAAATCACAGTCTTTTACAAGATCATTTATGGTCTTGGTAAAAAGCTCAAACCTTGTGTCGGGTGCATCATGGCTGTACTTTTCCATTGCTTCGGCATATGTCATAACTGGAAAGGGTCTTTGTACTGTTATCCCTGCAACTTTCTGGAATATCTCAACAAATAACCCTTCAATAAGATCCATAAGATCCTGTCTGTCGATGAACGACATCTCCATATCAAGCTGAGTAAATTCAGGTTGTCTGTCAGCCCTTAGGTCCTCATCTCTAAAGCATCTTACAATTTGAAAATATCTATCGTAGCCTGAAATCATCAAAAGCTGTTTAAACATCTGGGGTGACTGAGGTAAGGCGTAAAATTTTCCAGGATTTACTCTACTTGGGACGAGATAATCCCTTGCCCCTTCGGGTGTGCTTTTTGTGAGAAATGGTGTTTCAATATCAAGGAAGCCTTTGCTGTAGAGATACTCTCTCATTGTTCTGGTAAGATTATGTCTTAAAATGATATTTTTTTGAAGATTTGGTCTTCTAAGGTCAAGATATCTATATTTTAACCTTACATCTTCCCCAACATTTGTGTTTTCTTCAATCTGGAAAGGTGGAGTTTTGGCGTTATTCAGGATCTTTATCTCTTTTACAATGATCTCTATTTCTCCTGTGGGTAAATTTTCATTAATAGTCCCTTCAGGTCTTTTTTCCACTTTACCTTTTACCGCCACAACATACTCGCTTCTAACCGCTTCTGCGATTGAATGGGCTTCAGGATTGATTTCAGGGTTTAGTACTAACTGAAGTAATCCGGTTTTATCTCTTAAATCTATGAAAATTACTCCCCCATGGTCCCTTCTTCTATGTACCCAACCCATTACGCAGATATCCTCCCCTGCGTTTCTACCATTTAATTCACCACAATAATGAGTTCTTCTCCAATCACCTAAAAGTGATAACATAATATTGCCTCCTTTGATCTATTATAATGTTAATTTTTCTATAATTTCCTCTTTTTTGACTTCAAATTGAACACCTGTTTTCATATCTTTTAACTGAACAATCCCACGTTCTTTCTCTGATGTCCCTATTATTATTACCCAATCTGCTGAGTTTCTATCGGCTTTCTTAAATTGATTTTTAAAATTACCAAATTCGTAGTCAAAACCTGTGGATATATCATTTTTTCTGAGTAATTCAATCATCTCAAAACCTTCTTTAAATGTTTCCTCAAAAAAGACAACGAAAACTTTTTTAGTGCGATTCACCGGGATATTTTTTTCCATCATAAGCGTTACGAGCCTGTCGACGCCAATAGCATAACCTATACCAGGTATGTCTGGTCCTCCCAATGTTTTTATCAGACCGTCGTATCTTCCACCACCACCAACGGCACTACTTGCCCCCAACCTGTCTGTCACAAATTCAAATGCAGTTTTTACATAATAATCAAGACCTCTTACCATAAATGGGTCTATATTAAATTTGATGTTGAAAAATGTAAGGAACTGTTTTGTCTTTTCAAAATGTGAATTGCATTCATCACAGAGATGATCCACCATCTTTGGAGCATTTCTGGTGGCGGATTTGCATCTGTCTATTTTACAGTCAAGTACCCTCAATGGATTTCTGTTTAGTCTGTTTAAACAATCATCACAGAGCTGGTCTTTTTTATCGGTCAAATATGATATCAGCTTTTCTTTGTATAGAGGTCGGCATTTTGGGCAACCTATAGAATTGATATTTAGTGAAACTATATCTAAAATACCACATTCATCAAATATGTCCTGCATAGTTTTGATAACCTCTGCATCCAGTGATGGGGCTGAAGAACCAAAAGCCTCTATCCCGACCTGGTAAAATTGTCGGAAGCGCCCTTTTTGGGGTCTTTCTCTTCTGAACATAGGTCCATAGTAGTAGTATTTTGCTATTGCATTGCCAGTATATAGTCTGTTTTCTATGTATCCCCTTACAATGGATGCTGTGCCTTCCGGTCTTAAAGCAAGTTTATCCCCACCTTTGTCATCGAATACAAACATCTCTTTTTCAACTATATCAGTGGTGTCCCCAATCCCTCTCTGGAAAACCTCAACTTTTTCAAGCACCGGTAGTTTAAATTCAGTATATTCATATCTTTTAAACACTTTATGGAATGACTTTTCAACTTTGTGCCAATAAGGGATTTCATCACCAAATATGTCCCTAAAACCTTTAACTCTTGTGAACAAAAAAACCTCCTAAATTTAACATGTTAACAGTATCTTTTTTTAAAGTCAATTAAAATTTCCTAAAAGTTTGATTTTACTATATTAATTATTGCTTTTGCCGTTTTTTCGATGTTAAATTTTTCAATATTGATAAGTGTGTGATAAAGCTCTGGATCGTCTATTTCTGCACCGTAGTAATGTTTAATAAAGTTTTTTCTTCTATGTTCAATATCTAATATCTTCTGCTGTGCTGATCTGGCATCTATCTGTAGTTTTGATTGAACCCATTTTACTCTTGACTCAAAAGGTGCATATATCCGAACATGAAAAGCCTTTGGATGATCTTTTAGGATACATTGGGCGCCTCTACCTATGATGACCACATCCCCTTTCTGGGCAAGCTTAAAAATAACCCTTTCCACCATTTTCTGGAAAGATTCACTATCAAAAATTGGATTGTATTTGATCCCTTCGTCAAAAAGTGATTCCTCTTCCGGTATTTCAATACATTCAGGCGTGGAGCATTTTAGATATGGGTCATCCTTTATGATATCACTGAAGATGTTTATATCTATATACTTTGAAAGGATGGCAGAAAGATTTGAATGGTAATCTTCATCAAAACCTTTTACAACATGTGCAGGTGTACTTGTGAGGATGGAGACGTATTGAATAATTTCGTTATTTACAAATTGATATCCCAGAGCCTTTGCAACCCTTTCTCCTACGTATTCCCCAGAACAACCGTATTGCCTTGAAATGGTAACTATCGCCAATGTAGCCTCCCTAATATTTTGATATTCAGATCATCATCCAATTCGTTTATCATGGTGGTTATATCTTTTTTCAGTAAAGGATGTTTGTAGTCGGGTATAATATCCCTGAGAGGGTATAATACGAAGCTTCTATTATGCATTTCAGGATGTGGGATTATTAGTTCTCTCATATTTATTAGCTGGTTATTATAGTCTAAGATATCTATATCGATTATTCTACTGTTCCACCTTCCTGTATCTATTCTGCCCAAAGATATTTCTACATTTTTCAAAAGTTTTAATAGAAAAAGAGGGGAGAGATCGGTTTTGACCATTACGACAATATTAAAATAGTCCTCCTGGTTATCTTTTAGAAGTGATAGGGAAGAGTAGATGTTGGAAACTGTTACTATGAGACACTGTTGAGATAGTAATTTAATTGCATTTTTTAGGTTTTTAGATTTTGGTGGTATATTACTGCCCAGTCCTAATAAAACATCAGCCATACTCAACTCTTTATTTTGTTGCTGATATCAACAAGTGCTTCCACGAAGGTAGGATAGGAAAAAATATGTCTGGATATATTATCTATCTCCAAGTTTAGTTTTATAATCAGAGAAAAAATTGGAAGAAGTTCATTGGCACCTTTGCCAATTATATGTGCACCTAAGACCTTTTTTGTATTCTTTTCTATAATAACCTTTATAAATCCCTTAGAATGCCCTGTAATTATAGACATTTCAAGATCTGCAAAGGAGTATTTTATAGTTTGAATATTGTATTTTTGTTCAATAGCCTCTTGTTCGGTTAACCCTACAGTTGCGATCTCTGGATCTATGTATAACACTTTGGGAAATACAAAAAGATTCTCATCGTGATTTTTGCCAAGTATATCACTAGAAACGATATCTGCAGAAAGGTAAGCCCAATTTAGAAACATAAATTTTCCGGCAGCATCCCCAATGAAGTAGATGTTTCGATTGCAACAACTACTGAGGTTTTTGTTTAGTAGAGGGAGATTGTTTTCGATCTGAACATTGGCGGCATCAAGATGGAGATGATTGATATTAGGAATTCTACCTACAGCTATAAAAACTTCATCCGACTGGATCTGTTCATTGTCCAAAAATATAAGTGTTTTATTTCCTATCTTTTCAATATTTGTTACCGTTTTCCCCTTTATTATATTCACACCATCTTTTTTCAAAAACTCTTCACATTTTTTTACTATAAAATCATCAAAAGTATAAAGTATTCTATCTCTTGATTCTATTATGGTTACCTGGCAACCGATCCTTTTAAAAACTGTGGCATATTCTACCCCTATAAAACCTCCACCTATTACCGTTACAGTATTTGGAATCTTTTCTAAGTTTATTATGTTTAGGGGGTCTAAAAATTTTTTACCTGTGGCAAAAGGGGGGGTTTTGGGTAAGGAACCTGTGGCAATAATCGCCTTTTCAAACGATACCTCTTCCACAGTTTTATTCGAGTATTGAATAAGGATAGACTGTTCCGAATTGAAGGAAACTAAACCTTCTATGAGTTCAACGTTATATTCTGAAAGATCATCCTTGTAAGCTTTGAAGATTTTATTGGATACATTTTCTATATATTTTCGCATCTTTTTGAGATCAAACGCAGACTCTGGTGGATTCTCAGTGCAAAAGTTTATAAAATAGGAAGTTTTGGTTTTTAATCGATTGTATAGATAGCTCAGGTACAAAAGTGTATTGGATACTGTATTGCCGGTGAATTTTGTAGGAGAATTGAGATTTTTATCGATGATTGCTACTTTTTTCCCTGCCTTGGCAAGCTCGATGGCAGCACTGGAACCTGCAGGTCCAGCGCCTATTATCACAATGTCGATATTTTTTTTGATCGTGTTTGACATTATACGATATTCCGATTAATTTTGTTAAGCTCCCAGTTTACCTGCCATTTTCTTTATCTCATCTGCATAATTGGTTTCTTCCCAGCTGAACCCTTTTCTTCCAAAATGACCGTAGGCGGCAGTTTTTTTGTAAATAGGTTTCTTTAAGTCAAGGGCTGTGATAATACCTTTGGGGGTAAGATCAAAAATCTTCTTAACTATATTGGAAATCTCTTCATCTGGGATGATTCCAGTGTCAAATGTGTTTACCATCAATGAAACAGGCTCTGCAACGCCTATTGCATAAGCTATCTGAACTTCACATCTATTTGCCAATCCGGCTGCAACAATATTCTTAGCCACCCATCTTGCGGCGTAGGCTCCACTTCTATCCACTTTTGATGGGTCTTTACCAGAAAATGCTCCACCACCATGACGGCCAGATCCACCATAAGTATCTACTATTATTTTTCTGCCGGTAAGTCCACAGTCCCCCATAGGTCCACCAACCACAAATCTACCTGTGGGGTTGATATGATAGGTAATATTTTCTTCATCCAGAAGATTAGATGGTATAACCTCTTTTATAACCTTTTCTATAATATCTTCCTTTAGATCTTTGTGCTTTACATCAGGGGAGTGCTGAGCTGAAACAACCACTGTGTCTACCCTTAATGGTGTATATCCGTTGTACTCTATGGTGACCTGGGATTTTCCATCTGGTCTGAGGTAAGATAAAATCTCTTTTTTTCTGACTTCTGCTAATTTCATACAGATTTTGTGGGCAAGCATGATGGGAAGAGGCATCAACTCCTCCGTCTCATCGCAGGCAAATCCAAACATTAACCCCTGATCCCCGGCGCCTCCTGTATCCACCCCCATAGCAATATCGGGTGATTGTTTATCAATTGTGGATATAACGGCACAGGTTTCATAGTCGAAGCCGTATTTCGCTCTTGTGTAGCCAATATCTTTTATGGTATTTCTAATCACTTCCGGAAGATCCACATAGGTTGAAGTGGTGACCTCGCCGGCAACAATACATAATCCGGTGGTGACAAGAGTTTCAACCGCCACACGGCTATTGGGATCATCTTTGATCATGGCATCAAGTATGGCATCAGAGATCTGATCAGCCACTTTATCCGGATGTCCCTCTGTAACTGATTCTGAAGTAAAAACATATTTTCTGTTTTTCATTTCAATTACCCCTTTTATCTTTATAGTTTGCAATTATTTGTTCCATTCTATCTTTACCCTGCAATTTCCTTACTTTTATCTCTTTAATCTTTACTTGAACTTCTGGTGGAAAATATTTTAAACTGCACAATGCTTCTAGATCCTGTTCCAGCTGGATATGTTCATCATAAAGCATTTTAAATTCCTCATTATTACTATAAAGCTCCTGAATAAGCTCTGACTCATACTTTATCATATTCCACCTCGCAATTTAGTCTCATTGTATATGCATCTTTGTTTAAGCCATAAAAATTTTTTCTTTTGCCAATCACTTCAAATCCCAATGATTTATATAAGTGAATTGCAGGTAAATTGTCAATACGAACATCCAGAAAACAAACAAATGGTTTTAAGCTATTTTCAATCATATAGTTCAACAATCTTCTACCTATACCCTTTGATTGGCAATCTTTTTTTACTGCAATATTAACCACTTCAAGTTCATTTAACATCTTTGAATCGTTGTAGATCTCCCAGTAAATAAGGTACCCTTTTATAATATCTTCTTCATAGATAAAAAATTTCGTCACATCATTATTAAGCTCGTGTAAAAAACTTTCATAACTCCAGGGGCTATCGTAAAGCTCTTTTTCTATCTCCAAAATTTCCATCAGATCTTCTTCAACAGCTTTTCTTATCAAATTGTATTTCCGCTTCTGATTTTTTAAAGTAAAAGGGGATCGGTTCTGTTTTAAAATTTTCCAGCATTTTGTTGGTTAAACAGCTGTAAATATTGTGGTACCTTATAAAATCGATATCGTTCGTAATCTCATTTTCATATATTGTATAGTAATCGGAAAATACCATTTTTGTAAAATCGTACTCTTTACAAACATACTCTTTACCCCTTAACTTGAGGGCTATTTTTTTTGTCTTTTTATCATCAGCCAGAGCAAAAGCATCAAGAATCGATATACCATACACAGGCTTAGAAATAGATACCGCAACTCCCTGAGCAACCGATACACCAACCCTGATTCCGGTAAATGAACCTGGACCGGTTACAACTATAAATTCATCGATATTTTTAAGTTGTAATGATGCTATATTTAGTGATTGTTCAATAATATCAATCAATTTTTCGGATATTCTATTTGCTGCGTTTAAAAAAACTTTGAATATAATATTTTGATCTTTTGAAATTGCTAATGATACATATTGGCTGGTGGTATCTAATAATAGTCTTACCATTAATATAATTTATATTATAATTATAGATTATGTCAAGAGGAATACACCAATATGAGCAAATATAGTATTGATTTATTTTAAAACTGTTATTATGATACCTCAGGAGGTTTAAATGAAAAGTTTTAGAAAAGAGATTGTTTTTCAGACAAAAAATCGTGTGGAATTTATAAATATTACGAGGGAAGTACAAATAGCCATAGATGAAAGCGGTATTAAAGAGGGGATCTGTCTTGTAAACTCTATGCATATAACGTCATCTGTTTTTATAAATGACGATGAATCAGGGCTACACAACGATTTTCGAATATGGCTTGAATCTTTAGCTCCCCATGAGCCTATTTCCAAATATAGACATAACCTCACCGGTGAGGATAATGCCGATGCCCATCTAAAGAGACAGATAATGGGTAGAGAAGTGGTGGTGGCTGTGACAAATGGAAAGCTTGATTTTGGTCCATGGGAACAGATCTTTTATGGTGAGTTTGATGGATGTAGAAGAAAGAGGGTTTTAATAAAAATAATAGGTGAATAAAGGAGATTTAGATGATACTGCACGTTACACATAATGATTTGGATGGGGTGGGTTGTGCTATTCTTGTGAAGAGATGCTATGATTTTGTGGATACATATTATCTCAATTATGATGATGTGGATTCGTTTATTCAGAACAATTATGCCAATTACGAACAGCTTATCATATCTGATATCTCCCCATCAGAGGAAACTTTTAAGTATATAGAAAATCATATTGAAATTGTTTTTATCGATCATCATAAAACATCTTTGCACCTTGGGGAATATGCTTTATCTTATCTGGATACAACAGTTTCTGCCACTTATCTTACTATGAAATGGCTTGAGGAGAGCGGTTTTGACCTTTCTGAATACCATGATTTTGTGGATTGTGTCAATGATTTTGATATGTGGCATCTGAAGAGAGATGACAGTCTGAAGATGAATATGCTTTTTACTATTCTGGGGCTTGATAGATTCATGGAGAGATTTTTGAATAATCCGTCCACGAAATTTACTGAAGTGGAGTTGTTATTACTGGATCTTGAATCAGAGTCTCTTGATAAATATCTAAAAAATGCAGAAAAGATGGTTAAGACATTTGTGGATAAAAATAATCGTAAATTTGGAGCTATTTTTGCGGAAAAGTACAATTCGGAGCTGGGTAATCATCTTATAAAGACACACGATTTTGACTATGTTTTCATTATTAACGCCCAGAGGGGCAAAGTTTCCATGAGATCAAAGCCGGATTTTGACGTGAGCGAAATTGCTGTCAAAAATGGTGGTGGTGGGCACAAAAATGCCGCCGGTTTTAGTACCAATTACGATTTTGGACTGAATCAATTTCTGAAGAATCTGGAGGTATATTAGTGCAGGCAGAATTTATAAAATCTGCGTTTTATCCAAAAGATTTCCCCATAATCGATCTTCCTGAAATCTGTTTTGTTGGTAAAAGTAATGTTGGGAAGTCTTCTGCTATAAATACATTAATAAATAGAAAAGATTTAGCCCGAGTGGGGAAGACTCCTGGTAAGACGAGGCTAATTAACTTTTTTTCTATTAAAACAAAAGATATCAGTTTTGTCCTTGTGGATCTACCTGGCTATGGTTATGCTCAGGTATCCAAAAAAGAGCGGGAAGAATGGAAAAAGTCGATCGAAAATTATCTGAAATTCAGAAACAACCTTAAATTGGTGGTTTTTATCCTTGATATAAGGAGGAATCCGGATGAGCAGGATGAGGTGATGTTTAAGTGGTTAAAATCTTACAATAAAGATTTCGTTATGCTTCTCACCAAATCGGACAAGCTCTCTAATAATGAGATTGCCAACCGATTAAAGGAACTGTATATTCATCCAATGATAAATATGGATAATTGTATCATCTTTTCATCACTTACAAAAAGGGGGAAGGATGAGCTTTACCAAAAAATTGTTGAGTGTTGTACTAAATAAGGGATTCTTAATTGGATTGGTTTTTATTTTAACAATTTTAGTCTGGGTTTTGAAAAATAACCAGGCAGATGATGGAGTGAAATTTTTAGCTGATGATAGCTTGATAAAAGAGATGCTTTCAGATATAGAATTTTCCAGGGAATCGATTTTTATATCCATATATATGTTTAAGACAGATGGTACCGGGGATGCTGACCAGCTTAAGGATGCCCTTATAAGGGCGGCTGGTAGGGGGGTAAAGGTGTATGTTGTGATGGATGTGGCAAAGGAAGACATTACAACTGAAGCAAATACGTCTACAGGGAAGGAACTTTCGAATCATGGTATAATGGTGAAATACGATTCCCCGCTTAGAAAACTACATTCAAAACTTATGATAATTGATGAAAAGATAGTTTATATCGGAAGCCATAACTACACAAACAGTGCTTTTTCTAAAAACAATGAAACTTCTGTAAGGATAATTTCGGATAAAATAGCAAAAGAGGCCATAAGCTATATTAAAAATATTAAAACGTATGAACAGTAAAAAAAATTGGAAAAGAGTAAGGTGGTTCAACTTTAAAAAGAAGAACCACCCCTTAATAGCTATCAATGAATCAGTTATTACCGTGAATACCAAACAGCTGTCTGAGGGCATGGCGGGCGATGTTTGGATTTTCTTTCAATCTTCTTCTGGAGTATGGAAGCCAGTCTTTCCCAAAAGGTACATACACCCTGAGTCTATGACCTGAATTTACTATTATTCTTCGTAACTCTTCATCCACACCAAGGAGCATCTGAAATTCATACTTATCTCTTGTCAATCCATATTTCTCTATTAATCTCGTGGCCTCAAAAATCAGTTTTTCATCATGTGTGGCTATCCCTACGTATGCCCCTTTCTGAAACATTTTCTCTAAAATATAAATAAAGCTTTGGTTTATTATGTATGGATCTTTGTAAGCATGTACCCTTTTTTCGTTGTAAATCCCTTTGCAAAGTCTGAAATTCATTGGGCCATCTGAAAGATTTTCCACATCTTTTGGAGTTCTCCTGAGGTATGCCTGTAAGACTACCCCAACATGCCCATGATAATTCCCTCTCAATCTTCTGTAAAAGTCGATCGTATCGTCGGTGCAGGTTACATCTTCCATGTCTATCCTTACAAAATTTCCAAGTTGTTTTGCATGATCCACTATCTTGAGTATATTATCGAAAGCCACTTCTTTGTTTAGATTAAGTCCCATCTGGGTGGGTTTCAAAGAGAGATTTGCATCAAGACCCTCTTTTTTAATCGTGTCAAGTATTTCTATACATCTTTCTCTGTAGTATTCTGCTTCATCAAGATTCTTGATAAATTCCCCAAGTATATCTATGGTGGTCATGATCCCCTGGCTGTTTAACTCTTTTGTAACTCTTACTGCATCCTTTAATTCTGGCCCTGCAATATAACTTTTGGCAAATATTCCCACCAGTGGACCGGGGATATGCATAATACTTTTTGAAATTAAAAAATTTAGTAGCGACATGAAATATCTCCTATTTATCGAGCATAAAAGGGTAGCCTACTTCATCCGGAGCTATGAAATTCTCTTTTACAGCCCTTGTGGATACCCATCTGTAAAGATTTAAAATACTTCCGGCTTTGTCGTTTGTTCCTGATGCCCTACCACCACCAAATGGCTGCTGACCTACAACTGCACCTGTGGGCTTATCATTAATATAGAAATTTCCTGCTGCAAATTCAAGTTTTTCCATCATTTTTGATATTATCTTTCTATCATTTGCAAATATTGCACCGGTAAGGGCGTAAGGGGATGTTTTGTCGCAAATCTCAAGTGTTTCTTCAAATTTTTCGTCGTCATATACATATATAGTAAGAACTGGTCCAAAGATCTCCTCTTCCATAGTTTTGAAATGTGGATCTTTTGCAAGAATTACCGTTGGTTCGATGAAATAACCATATGATTTGTCGTATTTTCCACCGAATATTATCTCGGCATCTTTCGAATTTTTGGCGTAGTCAATGTATTCAGTTATACTTTCGAATGCAGATTCATCAATGACAGCATTTATTAATTTTGTGAAATCCTCCACATCACCCATTTTAAGATTTTTCAGCTCTGCCTCCATGATCTCCCAGGTATTATCCCATATCGATCTTGGGATATATGCCCTTGATGCAGCGGAACATTTCTGACCCTGATATTCAAATGCCCCCCTGACAAGAGCTACCACCAATTTTTTGATATCAGCAGAGGAATGGGCAAATACAAAGTCTTTGCCACCTGTTTCACCTACTATTCTTGGGTAGTTTTTATATTTTGCGATGTTTGCCCCCACATCTTTCCACATCTTCTGGAATACAGCAGTACTTCCAGTAAAATGGATCCCTGCCATAAGTGGGTGCTTGATACATATATCCCCCACAATTGATGCGGAACCAGGTATAAAGTTTATTACCCCATCCGGCAGTCCAGCTTCCTGAAGTATCTTCATGATGAAATAAGGCGCATAAATTGCCGAAGATGCTGGCTTCCACAGAACCACATTTCCCATTATTGCAGGTGATGTTGGTAAGTTGCCACCTATTGCTGTGAAATTAAACGGTGTGACGGCAAAAATAAAACCTTCGAGGGGTCTTTGCTGAGTGTAATTCCATGTTCCTTTTGGACTATGGAGGGGTTGTTCTTTATATATCTGCTGGGCGTAGTAGCTATTGAATCTCCAGAAATCTATCAGTTCACATGCGGAGTCTATTTCTGCCTGATAGGCATTTTTGCTTATGGAAAGCATTGTGGCAGCATTCAGAAGATATCTGTATTTTGTGGATAACAGATCAGCAGCCTTTAAGAATATGGATATCCTTTCTTCATATCTTAATTTTTGCCATTCTTTCCAGGCTTTTTGGGACTCTTCTATGGCAAGGAGTACCTCTTTCTCCCCTGCTTTGTGATATTCTGCTAAAACATGAGCGTGGTTGTGTGGGCATACAACCTTACCTTTTTCACCCGTCCTTATCTCTTTGCCCCCTATGATCAATGGAATATCGATAACCTGCGATTTAAGATCATTAAGTGCGTTTTTTAAAAGTTCCCTCTCTTTTGTGCCCGGGGCATAAGAGTACTGGGGTTCATTCTGTGGATATGGTACATTGATTATTGCATTATTGTAATTCATAGGCCACCTCTTGTTCAATGTTTTGTAATCTGATTATATGTTCAAAAAATTGAACAGTCAAGTGAAATTTCATTAAATTTTTTGTCATAATTTTTTAACATCCTTGACTAATTCATTTTTGTTAAGTATAAACAAATCACAAAAATTTTTACGAGGTGAAAGATGGCTAAGGTGTTAATAATTGGGGCTGGCGGTGTTGGAAATGTGGTTGCCAAAAAATGTGCAATGAATTCTGATGTTTTTACCGATATTCTGCTTGCCAGTAGAACTATAGAAAAATGTAACAAAATCAGGGATGAGATAAAAAAGTATATTGGTGTGGATATACAGACTGCTCAGGTGGATGCGGATAATGTTTCTGAGTTGGTTTCCCTGTTTAATAAGTTTAAACCTGAAGTGGTCATTAATGTGGCACTTCCTTACCAGGATTTAACCATCATGGATGCCTGCCTTGAGGCAGGAGTAAACTACCTTGACACTGCAAATTATGAGCCAAAGGATACGGCAAAGTTTGAATACAAATGGCAGTGGGCGTATCAGGAAAAGTTTAAAGAGGCTGGACTGATGGCAGTACTTGGATGTGGATTTGACCCAGGTGTTACCGGTGTTTTTACTGCCTATGCATTGAAGCATTTATACGATGAGATTTATCAGATTGATATTTTAGACTGCAATGCTGGAAATCATGGCTATCCGTTTGCCACAAATTTTAATCCCGAGATCAATATTAGGGAAGTCACCCAAGTTGTACGTCATTATGATAACGGTAAATGGGTGGAGACACCTCCGATTATAGAAGAGGGATCCATTCATTTTACTTTTAATTATCCCCAGATAGGGCCCAGAGAGAGCTACCTTTTGTATCATGAGGAGTTGGAGTCTTTAGCCAAAAATGTCCCAGGAATAAAAAAGATCAGGTTTTGGATGACATTTTCTGAAAACTACTTAACTCATTTGAAAGTTTTGAGAAATGTTGGGATGACGAGGATCGATGAGGTGGATTACAAGGGGTGTAAGGTTGTTCCAATGGAGTTTCTTAAGTGTCTGCTACCAGATCCCGCTTCATTGGCAGAAAATTATACCGGGCTTACTAATATTGGAAATATCTTTGATGGTATTAAGGATGGGAAAAGGTTTAAGAAATATATCTACAACGTGTGTGATCATGCTGCATGTTACAAAGAGGTGCAGTCCCAGGCGATATCATACACTACAGGGGTTCCTGCAATGATTGGGGCTATGATGATGGTAAAAGGTATCTGGGCAAAACCTGGTGTTTACAATGTTGAAGAACTCGATCCGGATGAATTTATGAATCAGCTAAACAAACAGGGACTTCCCTGGGTTGTGGAAGATTTTAATGGTGAGTTGCCAGAGTGAAAGAACCAAGAGAATATTTACCCATATTAGAAGAATATTTTCCCCGTGCTATCACCGATCAGGTGGAATCACCCTGTTATTTAATAAGTGAAGATCTGATAGAGGAAAATTGTAAGATACTAAACAATATTAAAGAAAGATCCGGAGCAAGAATACTTCTTGCACTCAAAGCTTTTGCCCTGCCAGAAGTATTTCCTATAATAGGGAAATATCTCGATGGTGTGTGTGCCAGTGGTCCTTATGAGGCAAGGCTTGGCAGAGAAGAGTTTGGTAAAGAGGTACATACCTTTTCACCTGCCTATACTGACGAAACTATAAAAGATGTCATTGCCACCAGTGATCATGTTCTGTTTAATTCCCTCAACCAGTTTTATAAATATAAAGATTTGGTAAAAGATGCCGGTAAGGAGATTGGTTTGAGGGTAAATCCTGGATATTCTGAAGTTGAGATTCCTCTTTACGACCCCTGTCAGGTTGGTTCAAGATTTGGTGTTTTAAGTGATGACATTAAAAATGCTGACCTTGATTCTCTTGATGGATTGCATTTTCACGCCATGTGCCAGCAAAATGCAGATGTTTTGGAAAAGATCGTTGTGTCGTTTAAAAAACGTTTTGATGATGTTATAAAAAAGGTAAAATGGGTAAATTTTGGTGGTGGACATCACATTACAAGGGATGGTTACGATAGAGAAAAACTTGTAAGTATAATAAAAAATTTTTATAGTGATTATCCTAATATACAAAAAATCTATCTGGAACCTGGGGAGGCTGTGGTCTTCAATGCCGGTGTATTGGTGTCAACTGTACTTGATATCATAAAAAATGGTATGGAGATTGCGATACTTGATACTTCCGCCGAAAATCATATGCCGGATGTTCTGGCTATGCCTTATCGACCAGAGATTTTTGGTGCTGGTTTAGTGGGTGAATATCCATTTACCTACAGATTGGGTGGAGTAACCTGTCTTGCGGGTGATGTGATTGGGGATTACTCTTTTAAAAATCCTTTAAAAATAGGTGACAAACTTGTATTTACTGATATGGCCCTCTACTCATTTGTGAAAAATACGATGTTTAACGGGATACATCTGCCATCTCTTGTTGTGTTTAATTTAAAAAATGGTAAACTAAAAGTGGTCAGAAGATTTGGTTATCAGGATTACAAGGGTAGGGTAAGCTAAAAATCCAATATCTT
Organism: Calditerrivibrio nitroreducens; assembly: GCA_002878065.1. Taxonomy (GTDB): domain Bacteria; phylum Chrysiogenota; class Deferribacteres; order Deferribacterales; family Calditerrivibrionaceae; genus Calditerrivibrio; species Calditerrivibrio nitroreducens_A. Next base: position 1,339 of record PNIN01000037.1, on the reverse strand, counting down.
TGTACTGTGGTGGATTGAAAGATCCACCATATTCAAACTTTTATCTGCAGTATTAAAGTATTTTTGATTTCCTTAGTATGTTTAAAGAAAAAAAAAGGCAGAACATCTTTAGAAGTTCCACCCTGTAAAACTCCCCTTGTGCAACCCTCTTCATAACCGTTCTCTTTCTCCGGCAGTTAACCGAAAACCTTCAATATCAACGGGTTATCAAAGATCATGAGGCCCCCATGGGCTGGAAGCGGCGTAAAGTCTTATTTCTGTGAATTCACGACGGATTTAAAGCATCGAGGGACACCATCCCCGGAGTTCTGAGTGCTCAACAAGTCTTGCCCCGGAACAGTAGGACAAAACATTCGCTCCGATTATCATGATGATGTCTCGGCGGAATCCTGTTGACCATCTTCCCACATCTGAATAGACATCTTGATCTCGGCGGGTCTCGAGGCGGCAAGCACATCCTTATGCCACTGTTCATCCCGAACCATCCTTCTGATCTGTCCAAGCATCTCCAAGTGGCTTTCCGGCGGATCAATGGGGGATAACAGCAAAATCCTTAGCCTAACCTTCCGATCCGTCTCTTGGTCTTGGATTACCTCGTCAATAGCCATTATAGGGCGAAATAAACTGCTATCTACGCATGAGGGATCGCCACATCCTGGCCCACGAAAGTCCCGCTTTGTTTTTCTCGGTCGAGAACGGATTCCAATGCCGATCCCATCCACCCCTTACCAATCTCGCGACATGAATTGAGCAGACGCTTGATTGCATCCTCTTTTTCAATGACCTTTTCCCAAACCAGATTTGGTCGACCTCGATAGCGCCGCATCGCTCTCACCGATGAAGTCATTCCGCGGCTTGAGCTCCGGGTCGCTCTCCTCGGACTGGAGGCGGTAGAGCCAGTCCAGGAGCGCTTTGGCCTTGGTATCCGAAATGTGTCACCGGTGTTCATGGCAACTCCGGCAGCCCCAATTCCTTGAGAAAGGCATTGTGCCGCGTCCGGGCGGCCTCGATTTTGTGCGTGAGATCGGCAATTTCACGGTGCACCTGCTTCAGATCGATTTCGGCTTCGGCCTGCGCCGTGCTCACGTAGCGGGTGATGTTGAGGTTGAAGTCGTTCTGCTCGATTTCCTCCATACGCACCCGGCGGGAATAGTGCGGTTCCTCCCTGCGGTGCTGGTAGGTTTCGACGATCTTTTCCACGTGTTCGGGAAGCAGCACGTTTTGCCGTTTCCCCTTCTGGTAGTGTTCCGCCGCGTTGATAAAGAGCACGTCGTCGAACTTCTTGCACTTCTTGAGCACCAGGATGCACACCGGGATGCCGGAGGATGTCTCAGGCGGG
>PNIN01000015.1 GCA_002878065.1 Calditerrivibrio nitroreducens | reverse complement strand
CCGCCTTTATTATGTCTTGCCAAAGGGTTTGTTGTGGTGTAAAAGAGTCATATACGTATAAAGTTTAGAAATTAAGGAGTATAAATTATATATCATGCGTAAAATTTTAGATATTTTTAGTTCCGTTAAGCTAACTCTCTGGCTTATAGTATTAATCATCATTCTGTCATCAATCGGTTCTTTTATCTCTGTATCCAACCCTGATTCAGGGATTTTGGGGCTTGTTTCTAAGCTTACAGGTAGGGGGCATCAGGATGTTATGGCAGTTTTTGACAAGATGGGATTGCTCGATACATACCATTCAAGTTTATTTATCGGAATGCTTATACTTTTTACTATAAACTTAACTGTTTGCACTTTTTATAAATTACCAAATATTTTCAAATTTCTTAAAAGAGAGGTCAAAGTTAATAAGGCTGTTTTTGAAAAGCAGGGCTGTATCAAAATAGAAAAAAATATTGATGTTGAAAGCTTAAAAGATAGATTAGATGAAATCTTTAAACGTTATAAAATCGTAGAAGAAAGAGATGGAGATAAATATTTCTTCACTGCTGAAAAAGGGGTTTTTAGTAGAGTGGGGGTTTACATCGTACATTTAGGTATAATTGTTATATTGATATCAGGTATATTGGGAGGGATTTTCGGGTACAATGGGAAGATAGCTATCCTTGAGGGTGATGCTGATGACACAATTATTTTAAAAGATAATAAGACGTTAAAATTACCTTTTTATATAAAATTAAATGATTTCAGTGTATCCTATTATGACAATTCCACAAAAGCTAAGGAATACAAATCGGAGATTATTATCAGTAAAACAGGTAAACCCGATGAATCGTTTGTTGTGGGGGTAAACAAATCGGCAAAGTATGAAAACTTAAAAATTTACCAGGCAAGTTATGGGTTTTATCCATCAAAAGATGTAACATTCAGGTTTTTGTTTAAAGCAAACGGGGTGGAAAAGAAAATACAGGTTAAAATGGATGAGATTTATCGTATAAATGAAAACTTGAGTTTTGCCGTAAGGGATTTCGCCCCTTCCCTAAGTCTTGACAGTGAAGGAAGACTAATTAATTTGAACGATATGATGGTAAATCCTGCTGTGGTTGTGGAGTTTTTTGTAGACAATGAATCTAAAGGGAGTGTTCCTATATTAGCCAATTATCAGCAGACCGGCATTTTTGACGGGTTTGAGCTACATTTTTTGAAGGCTTATGGAGTGCAGTTTTCGGTTTTTTCAATCAATTATAATCCAGTTATAAATCTAATTTACATAGGCTTTATTATTCTAAGTGTAGGGGTATTGATATCGTTTAGTACCGAACATCAGCTTGTTTACATAAGAATTACGCCTGTGCAGGATAGATCTATTTTGGAATTATGCGGATATAAACACAGATTTAAAAAGGATGTCCCAAGGATGTTGAATGAAATTGCTGATAAAATATAGATTATATTAATTTAATGAGGTTTCTGAATGAATGATCCATTATTGTTTGGAGTTGCATCGATATTGTATCTGATGGCAATGCTGTTTTATGTTTTTTTTATAATTCTTAAGAAAGAGTTACTGGGTAAGATTGCTTCAGTTTCTGTTTATGTTGGGTTTGTAGTTCACACTATGGCTTTTTTTATTAGATGGTATATCTTTTCTAAAGCTTTTTCTCTTCCCATAGCCCACTCCATACCGATTACGAATCTATATGAATCGTTACTTTTTTTTGCATGGTGTTTGATTTTAGGTAATATATTTATTGAGTATAAGTTTAACACAAAAATATTTGGAGTTATTATTACTGCAATTGCAGGTATGTCGATAGCTTTTGTGGATGCTGTTGGTGCTAATAAAATGGTTCAGCCAATTCTACCTGCCCTCAAGAGTAACTGGCTTTTAGCCCATGCTTCACTTAGTTTTGTGGCTTATGCTGCCTTCTCACTTTCGTTTTCAGCTGCAATATTGAATCTTGCATACAATATCAGAAATAAAAAGAGCATCCTTTACATCTATTGGACGGCTGCATTGGGTATATTTGTATACACTACACTACTACTTATAATAGATTTCATAATTAATCTACTAAATAGGATCAAAGATGGTTATAAACCATTTTCTTTATTGAAATTCCTTCCTAACGAATGGAAAATTTTACTTTTGATAGTCCTTATCTGCTTTATAGTATTATTCTATATTTTTGGCAGTAAACTGGGTTCTGTGGTGGATAGATTTGGCATAAAGTCAGAATTACTTGAGACCGTAGAATACAAAATGATAACGATAGGTTTTATGATATTTACAATAGGCGGATTGATCTTTGGTGCTATATGGGCTGATATCTCCTGGGGGAGATACTGGGCATGGGATCCGAAGGAAACCTGGGCATTTATCACCTGGCTGGTTTATGCATTTTATATTCATATGAGATTTATCAAAGGTCGTGATGGTGTTTCTGCGTCTGCAATCGCTGTAATAGGATTTATCGTAACTATCTTCACATACATAGGTGTAAACCTATTATTATCAGGGCTACACTCATATGGTGGGATGTAGGAAAGGAACGAAGAGTTGTTTTTTCAAAGTTCATGTTGACAAATAAAGTAAAAACATATATATAGTTCAACCGATTAAAGGGTTTCTTTGGTTGCCCGGGTGGCGGAATTGGTAGACGCACAGGACTTAAAATCCTGCGGCCGTTGAGGCTGTACCGGTTCGATTCCGGTCCCGGGCACTTTTTTTGTAATCCACTGTAAATATCGTAGATGTTTTTCATTTGACATTTCTATCTAAAGGCTTTAATTAGAAATATGAGTTTCAAAGATATATTCTTTGTCGTATATACTGCGGTGCTTACTTTTTCTGTGCTTTATTCACCTCAACCTTTACTGCCTGTATTGATGAAAGAATTTGGGGTTGATAAATCCAGTGCAGCATTGATTACAACTGTAACGATGCTCCCTTTAAGCCTTTCCCCTATAATTTACGGTTTTGTGCTGGAAAAATTCACCGCCAAGAGAGTCATGTCTTTTGCAATAAGTATACTTGTGGTGCTGGAAATTTCAATATATTTCATAAACGATTTTTACCTTCTTATATTTGTTAGACTACTCCAGGGTTTTTCAATTCCAGGAGTATTAACATCTCTCATGACCTTTGTTTCTATGGCTTCTGAAAAATCATTGATACAGAGGGTTATGTCATATTACATAGCGGCAACGATATTGGGTGGATTCCTTGGTAGATTTATTTCAGGGCTTATTTCAAAATTGTTTGGATGGAGGTATGGTTTTCTTATACTTGGGTTTAGCCTTGCCATAAGTTTCATTTTGCTTTTTTTCATCTCTGATTACAAAATTCAGGTGAAGGAGCGGATAACATTAAAGAATGCCATGAACGTTATCAAAACACACCCTTTTTTAAATATTTATATCACAATATTTTGTACATTTTTTGTTTTTGCGGCGATGTTAAACTTTATCCCTTTCAGATTAAAAGAGATTTCAGACAATGTAAGTGAATTTATCATCGGTTTGAGCTATTCCGGCTACGTAATGGGGATTATCGTTTCACTTTTTTCAATGTGGCTGATAAAGTTTTTTAAAACAGAAAAAAAAGTCATACTATATGGTTTGATGATATATCTAATGAGCATACCATTATTTAGCGTAAAGAGCATCTTTTTTATCTTCTTTGCTATGTTTGTATTCTGCACCGGTATGTTTACGACACATTCAATAGCTTCAGGTTTTTTAAATAAGCTTGCCATTACCAACAAAGGTATTGTGAATGGTTTATATGTCTCGTTTTACTACACTGGAGGAGTTTTAGGTACATTCCTGCCAGGATATTTGTATAAATCTTTTGGATGGAACGCATTTTTAATCCTGCTGTCGGCTCTAATTTTAGTGGGTGTAGGCTCAGCAATTCAAATCAGGCAACTCCACCCATAAATGTTTGATCAAAATCTTTAAATACAGGATCAAAACCTTTTTTCTTCAGGGATTCCACAAACTCTTTTACACTTCTGGTATCTTCCATTGAAAACTGCTGACCGGAAGCTGTTTTTTCTGTATATCCACCAGGGTTTGTTTTGGATCCCGCACTCATCTGTGTGACACCAAGGCCTAAGATATTATCCCTGAATTCAGAAGGTTCTCTTGTGGATATCACAAGCCCCACATCATTTAAAAATATCCTTAAGGCAAACATGGATTGAAGGAGATTTCTATCAGTTACCGGATATTCAGGTTTAAATCCACCCTCCGCATGTCTTATTCTTGGGAAGGATACTTTTATATGTGTTTTCCAGTATTTTTTCATAAGATATCTGGCATGTAGTCCCACAAAAAACTCTTCCACTCTAAAATCTTCAAGCCCCATTAAGGCTCCCAAACCTACTGTTCTAAATCCAGCTTCGGCACCTCTTTCGGGGGTATCAAGTCTCCATCTGTAATCTGTCTTTTTCCCGCCCAAATGGTATTTTTTGTATGATTCCATATTGTATGTTTCCTGATAGATTGTAAGGCCATCTACTCCGTGATGATAGAGGGTGTTGTATTCTTCTGTGGAAAGAGGTTGAATCTCTATACTTATTGAAGAGAAATAATTTTTACATATTTCTGTAGCCTTTTTGAGATATTCCATACTAACATGTTTTGGTGATTCTCCAGAAACAAGAAGTATATGCTTTATCCCTTCAGAAGATATGGCTTTTGCCTCTTTATCAATCTCTTCAAATGTAAGGGTTTTTCTTGGGATAACATTTTTTCTGTTGAATCCGCAGTAGACACAGGAATTGATGCATTCGTTTGACAAATATAGTGGAGCGTAAAGTTGAATGGTTTTACCAAACCTCCGCAACGTAATGGCTTTTGATAGCCTTGCCATATTTTCGAGAAAAGACTCTGCAGCAGGCGATAGTAAAGATGCAAAATCTTCCTCGGAGAGTTTTGTTTTGTTTAAGGATTTGATCACGTCATCTGCAGTTCTGCTATATATGTACGATTTTATATCTTCCCATTTATAATTAGTTATAATATCAAAAAAGCTCATACTAATCCCTCAAAAAACCGGTTAATGGACTTGATGCTTCAGCCCTTAATTTTTCAGTGGGCATGCCAGCATTTATAGCATGGCAGGCGGCTTCCACCGCATATCTGAATGCCTTTGCCATTTCCACAGGGTTGTCTGCTGTGGCAATAGCGGTATTGATGAGTACTGCATCAGCCCCCATCTCTAAGGCTAATGCGGCATGGCTGGGGGCTCCGATACCAGCATCCACCACGACTGGTACGTTTGACTGCTCAATGATTATTCTTAAGTTTTCTATAGTTTTTATACCACGGTTGCTACCAATTGGAGCCCCAAGGGGCATCACAGTTACACAACCAATCTCTTCAAGTCTTTTGGCCAGTACCGGATCAGCATTTATGTAAGGTAAAACATTGAAACCATCTTTGACTAAGATCTCAGCAGCCTTAAATGTTTCTATAGGATCTGGCAGAAGGTAGTAGGGATCAGGAGTAACCTCCAGCTTTACCCATGGTTCGCAACCGGCAGCTCTTGCCAATCTTGCAAGACGCACTGCCTCCTCTGTATCCCTTGCACCTGATGTATTAGGAAGAAGAAGGTATTTATTGGTATCTATGTGTGATAATATGTCATCCTGTTTGTCATTAATATCCACTCGCCTCAATGCTACGGTTATTATCTCTGCTCCAGATTCTTCAAGTGCCTGCTGCATGATTTTGCTTGATGGGAATTTGCCAGTACCAAGCATCAATCTACTTCGAAATTTTCGACCTGCAATAATTAGTTCATTTGTAAACATGATTGACTCCATATTTTTTAGTATAAAAAAATGCCATCCGTCGATAGAAACGGATGGCATTTTTAAACCCGTTCCCTTCGACGGTATTACCCGTATCAGGTTCGAGGGGTATTTCTCAGCCCTTTAAAAGAGCACCCCCACGGATATATATAATATATACTTTTTTTAAGATAATTCAATATTTAATTTTAAATCCCTTTATCTTCGATGTTTTTAACAATATTTTTTCTTGTTAGATATCTGTTTAACGCATTAATCCAGGCCAATGCGCTTGCCTGTACTATATCAGTGGAATACCCTTTGCCTGAGATATCGTAGCCAGATTTTTCAAATTCTACGGTGAGGGCAACCTCTCCTTGCGCATCTTTACCAGCACTTACAGCCTGAATCTTATACGTTTTTAGTCTACCTTCCACACCTGTTACCCTTTCAATGGCTCTAAATGAAGCATCCACTGGGCCATCACCTATAGATGCATCCGTCAGAATATCTCCTTTTTCATTGGAAACCTGTAGGGTTGCTGTGGGTATAGATGTATTACCACTTGTAACGTTGAGGTATTCGAGAGAAAAATACTCTTTGTGGGATGATATTTGATTTTCTACTATGGCAGCAATATCTTCATCGTATACCTCTTTCTTTTTGTCGGCAAGTTCTTTGAATTTTGCAAAAGCTATTTCGATTTCGTTATTGTTCAGTTCGAAACCGATCTCTTTTAATCTTGCCACGAATGCATGTCTGCCTGAATGCTTGCCAAGTACCAGTTTATTAGATGGATATCCCACACTTTCTGGGGTCATGATTTCATATGTTGTTCTTTCTTTTAATACACCATCCTGATGGATACCTGCCTCATGAGCAAATGCATTTTTACCTACGATCGCTTTATTTGGCTGTACATCTACGCCTGTTATGGATGTAAGAAGTCTGCTTGAACGGTATATCTCTCTTGTATTTATACCTGTTTCAATATCAAAAAGTTGCTTTCTGACATAAAGTGCCATTACCACTTCTTCAAGAGAGCAGTTGCCCGCCCTTTCACCTATACCATTTATTGTGCACTCCACCTGTCCAGCACCTGCTTTAACGGCTGCAAGAGAATTTGCAACCGCAAGGCCAAGGTCATTATGACAGTGGACACTAATGACTGCTTTATCCACGTTTGGCACTTTATTCATTATTGTGGAAATTATCTTTTCATATTCCATCGGTACAGTGTAACCAACGGTATCCGGAAGGTTTACAGTTTTTGCACCGGCTTTTATCACTTCTTCCACCACTTTACATAAAAAGTCGAGATCACTTCTTGTGGCATCTTCTGCACTGAATTCCACATCGTCACAGAGATTCCTTGCAAATTTAACTGCATTAACTGCAATTTCAAGTACTTCTTCAGGAGTCTTTTTCAATTTATATTTCATGTGGATATCAGATGTCGCAATAAATGTGTGAATCCTTGGTCTAACTGCATGTTTGAGGGCATCCCATCCCACCTGTATATCTTTTTCGTTTGCCCTACAGAGGCCGGTTACTATCGGTTTTTTTACTGTTTTGGCTACCTTTGTAACAGCTTCAAAATCACCGGGGGATGAAATCGGAAAACCAGCTTCTATAACGTCCACTCCAAGCTTTTCCAACTGTAATGCCATTTTAATCTTTTCTTCAACATTCATACTGAATCCTGGTGCCTGCTCTCCATCTCTTAACGTTGTGTCGAAGATAATAATTTTTCTACTCATTTTTTTACCTCCATATAATTTGTATAAAAAAAGCCCCAACTTCTTCTAAGTCGGGGCCCTGTTTTAATCCTAATTAAAATTTATAATACCTTTTTGGTCCCAGACTCAGAATATACAGGTTTTTTGTTGTGGAGTCGGAGGAGCTTTAAAACGATACCTGAAAGGGCAAACAAAACAAAGAATACAAATAGCATCAACTGTGGATAGAGACCCATTAAAAATATGAAAAGAACAAAAATAACAAGTATGTTGAAGGGCTTAACAGATACCCATTCAATTTTTTTAAAACTGTAATAAGGGAAGTTACTCACCATAAGAAAGGCAAGAACATAAATCAAAAGAACATAAGTGATCGGTATTGAAAAAAAGTATGGATCACCAAAAAATTCCTTCACAAACAGAACGCTTGAGGCTATCACACCTGCGGCAGCAGGTATTGGTAAACCCACAAAAAAACTGCTATCTATCTTTCCCGCCTGTACATTGAAACGTGCTAATCTAAGTGCACCACACGCAACAAATAAGAATGCCGCCATCCATCCTATTCTTCCATAAGGGATGAGCAACCATTTATACACCAAAACAGCTGGAGCAACACCAAAGGCCAACAAATCGCTTAAAGAGTCGAGCTGTACTCCAAAATCGCTGGTGGCATTTAATAACCTTGCAATTTTACCATCCAATCCATCAAATATAAAGGAAACTAGTATTGCATAAGCAGCATTCACATAGAGATCGTTTAAAGAGGCAACTATTGAATAAAATCCGGCGAACATCGACATTATGGTAATCAGGTTTGGAAATATAAGATTTCTACGGATCATTAAAATTCCTCATCTACCTGAAATCTTGCTATGATTGTCTCACCTGCATATACTAAGTCATCAATATCAACGTTTATTTTTACAGAAATTGGTAAATAGTGGTCGACTCTTGAAGAGAATTTTATAATACCAAGTCTATCACCAAGCTTTACCTTTTCTCCAGGTTCAAGATATGATACTGTTCTTCTTGCCACAAATCCCGCCACCTGTTTAACGATTACTTTACCGTATTTAGATTGAATTGTTATTATATTCTGTTCGTTTACAAAAGAGCTCTCTTTTTTGTCTGCAGATAAAAATTTGCCCGGTTTGTGTAACACACTTATCACTTCACCATCCACAGGTACTCTGTTTACATGGACATTGAATATATTCATAAAAACGGATATTTTTTTAAATTTTTCACCATCTATCTCTTCTTCTGAGATTTCTACTATTTTACCATCTGCACCTGAAACAGCGATACCATCTTCTACCGGTATATCCCTCTCAGGGTCTCTAAAAAAGATAATGAATAGAACTGTTAAAGATAAAAATAAAAGGGTAAAAAACCATTTAGGAAGAAAAAATACTATGAGAAAAAGCCCACCAGCAATGGCAACGTATGGAAATCCTTCTTTTGCTATCAATTAAAGCTCCTGTATATAGATTTTTCATATATTATACATTGTTTTTTCATAAAATCAACTATTTTATATTTTTTGCAAATTATTTTAAAATATCTAACCTGTGGAGTGAGTTTGTGTTATTGTAAGGATCAAAAACATTCTGATAAAACAAAGGTTTTATAAATTTTGGAACAAGTTCTTTATAGATTTCACAATATCTCTTATCAAACTCTTCCGCACACCTAAACTTTCCTCTATTGCTCTGTATCAGATATAAAAGATAAGGTATGTAGCCAAGATCGATGGAATTTTTTAAAACTATTAGATGTTTTAAGCCTCTTTCGGTTTTAGCATCGGGAAACATAGCATATTCCCTATCGAATAAAGATACAGATTTTACTTCAATAAGGATCTTTTGGCTATTTGATTCCAGATAAAAGTCGATTCTATTATTTCCGATGGAGTATTCCCGGACAAGTTTGGTTATATTTGTAAATTCAACAATTTCACCTTTTTTCAAAGCATTGTAAACAATTCTGTTTGTTTTTATAGTGTTTGTTTGTATCCATTGGTTATCAAGGTATATCCCTTCAAGGGTGTATTGCAATTTTCTTTTCGTATTGTTTGATCTGGAAAAACAAACGGGCGCCCCTTTAACCAAAAGGTTTCTCATGGAACCTGTATTGGGATTGTGACATGTGATTATGTTGTTTTCATATTCAACATCCACAAAGAATCTTTTATATCGTTTGATAAATCTACCAAAATACAACAATTAGCACCTTTTGTATGGAAATTTATTCAACTATAATATATATTCTTTTTATGAAAATGGAATCTAAAATATCTTTTTGGGTTAAATTTTTAATATCGATAGCTATAACAATTGTATTGTTATTTTTGGTAAAAGTTGGTGTTGATTATTTTACATTTAAATATTATCTCGTTAGGAAAGAAAAAATTGAATTAGAGTATATGAAGAAGATTACATATCATAACTTACTAAAAAATCAGGTTAATTTTTACAACGATGTGATTAACATATCAGATTACATAAAAAGAAACGACTTTTATCATAATGAAATTAATAATTATGAACTTGCCCTTGCGATAGTTCAAGAGTCTTATAAGAAGAAGCTTGACCCTTATCTCGTAGTTGCTATTATGGATGTGGAAAGTGATTTTAGAGCTGACAGCGAGTCGATAAAAGGTGCAAAAGGTTTGATGCAGATAAAAGATGATACTGCAAGGTATATAGCAGTAAAGGAAAATATAAAAGTTTCAACAAGGAGAATAAATGATCTGCTGATTAACGTAAAGTTAGGAATCAGCTACTATTCATATCTTCTCAAAAAATTTGATGGTAACCACAAATATGCACTTATAGCTTATAATATAGGTGTAAACAAAGTGTATTCATTGATGACATTAAAAATAAATTTACCGAAGAGTTATTATAACAAAGTTAAAGATCGCTATAATTTTATAACAAAACTTTATCAAAAGGTTCCTCTTAATATATAAAAAAAGGGGGGGCCGCCCTTAGGCGGCTGTTTATGGAAGTCAAGCGATCTTGATTAAAAGGTCACCAGCTTCAATCTTATCTCCTTGATTTAAAAAGATCTCTTCTATTATTCCATCTGTATTTGCAACAATTTTAGTTTCCATTTTCATTGCTTCGGTTATGGCCAGAAGATCACCTTTTTTTACACTATCACCTTTTTTGACGTTTATTTTGGTGATTTTCCCAGGCATTGATGCACATACTTCTTTTGGATTGTTTATGTCACCTTTTCTATTTGCTTTTATTATGTCTGTTAATTTTTCATCTTTGATTCTTACAGTTCTTGCCTGACCGTTAAATTCAAAATACACTTTTCTGTAACCTTTTTCGTCAGGCTCACTGAGACCTAGATACTTGATGATGAGAGTTTTCCCTTCCTCTATATTGACTTCTATCTCCTCTTCCTTTCTCAAAGGATAAAAATAATCTTTTGTATCAAATACTGATCCATCTCCATATTCATTAACAAAGTTTAGATACTCTTTGAACACCTGTGGGTAAAGTGCGTAGCTAACTACCGCTTCATCACTAAACTCTCTACCAAAATCCTTTTGTAAATCACTTCTGGCTTTTTCAAAATCGTATGGGGAAAGCATTTCTCCAGGTCTAACTTTTAAAGGTTTGTCACCTTTTAAAATTATGCTTTGTAGCTTCTCCGGGAATCCACCGTAAGGCTGGCCAAGCATCCCTTTAAAGAAAGATATCACAGATTCGGGTAAAGATAACTGATCCCCTTTTTCATAGAGATCTTCAATATCAAGATTGTTTCTCACTAAGAATATGGCCAGATCACCCACCACTTTTGACGAAGGGGTAACTTTTATAATGTCACCAAGTTCTTTGTTAACTTTTGCGTACATTTTTCTTACATCTTCCCAGCGATCAATTAAACCAGTTGCCTCCACCTGCACAACAAGGTTGGAATACTGTCCTCCTGGTATCTCATGTTCATATACCTCTGCTGTGGCTGATTTTAAACCGCTTTCAAATGGGAAGTAATATCTTCTTACCCTTTCGAAATAATCTGAAACATTTTGTGCCCATTTTTTATCTATCGAAGAATGCCTTTCTGTCGATTCTATGGCGTAGAGTATAGAATTTAAATTCGGTTGACTGGTCAGTCCACTCATTGAAGATATTGCACAGTCTACTATGTCAGCTCCTGCTTCAATAGCCATTAATACCGAAGCCTCTCCGTTACCGCTGGTGTCGTGGGTGTGGAAATGAAGTGGTAGCCCCGTCTCCTCTTTTATGGCTTTTACTAAAATCTTTGCGGCATACGGCTTGAGTAACCCTGCCATATCTTTTATCCCTATTATATCTGTACCAGCATTTGCAAGCTCTCTGGCAAGATTTATATAATATTTCAGGCTGTACTTGACCTTTTTGGGATCTAGTATGTCTCCAGTGTAGCAGATGGCTGCCTCGGCAATTTTATCGTTCTTTTTTACCTCTTCTATGGCAAGGGTCATCTGATCCACCCAATTGAAACAATCGAATATCCTGAAGATATCTATACCATTTTTAGATGCTAATCTGATGAACTCTTTTATTACATTATCCGGGTAATTTGTATATCCCACAGCATTGGAGCCTCTTAAAAGCATTTGAAATAGAATATTTGGAATTTTCTCTCTCAATAACCTGAGCCTTTCCCATGGGGACTCCTTTAAGAATCTATATGATACATCAAATGTTGCACCACCCCACATTTCAAGAGAGAATAATCCGTTTAGATGATGGGCATAGGCGTCGGCAATGGCCAGCATATCCTTTGTTCTGAGCCTTGTTGCAAGGAGGGACTGATGGGCATCTCTCATTGTGGTGTCTGTGAAAAGTACCTCTTTACTCTGTTTGATATAGTCTATGACACCTTTTACACCATGTCTGTTCAGGATATCTTTAGTTCCGGCGGGAATATGCTCCCCATATTTTACAACCGGGATCCTGATGGAAGGAAGAACCGTATTGTCTTCAAGCTTAACGCCGGAAGGGTTGTTTACTATATTGTTTGCCAAAAATTTTAGTACTTTTGTTGCTCTGTCCTGTGGTTTTGGAAATTTTAATAAATCTGGGTTAGTATCGATGAAGTTTGTATTAAAATTGCCTGAGATGAAGTTCTTATTGGTAATAACATTCTGTAAAAATGGGATGTTTGTCTTTACTCCACGTATCCTGAATTCACTTAAGGCTCTATTCATCTTCTTTGTTGCCTGCTCAAAAGATGTTGCCCAGCTACAGACCTTCACTAATAGAGAGTCGTAATGAGGGGTGATTTTGGCACCAGCAAAGCCGTTGCCAGCATCAAGCCTTATTCCAAAACCAGTTGCAATTCGGTACGCCTCTATTTCTCCAGTGTCAGGCAGAAAACCGTTTTCTGGATCCTCAGTTGTTACACGGCATTGAATTGCAAAGCCATGTTTATATATTTCTGACTGATTTTTTATCCCTATTTCCTGATCTGAGAGTGCCTTACCTTCTGATACCAATATTTGAGCCTGTACTATATCGATACCAGTGATCAATTCAGTAACAGTATGTTCCACCTGTATTCTGGGGTTTACTTCAAGAAAATAATGGTTACCTTTTGAATCTACAAGGAATTCCGCAGTGGCAGCACAATAAAGGCCGGTGGCTTTTCCTATGTCCACAGAATTCTGGTAAAGTTTCTGGAGAGTTTTTTCCGGAATATTGATTGAAGGAGCTATTTCAATTAGTTTTTGATGTCTCCTCTGTATGGAACAGTCCCTTTCATAAAGATGGACTATATTTCCATGTTTATCTCCCAGAAGCTGAATTTCAATATGTTTTGGATTTTCTATATATTTTTCAATTATTATATCACCTTTACCAAATGCTTTAATTGCTTCCCTTGAAGCAGAATCAAAATTTTCTTCAAGTTCCTTTTCATTGTGGCATATTCTTATTCCTCTTCCACCTCCACCTGCCGTGGCTTTTAAAAGCACTGGGTAACCTATTGATTTAGATATCTTTTTTGCATCCTCTAAATCTGCAACTATATCTTCAGAACCTTCAATAATTGGGACTTTGCATTTTTTTGCAATATCTTTTGCTAATTTTTTATCTCCGAAAATTTTCATTACCTCTGGCTTTGGTCCAATAAATATTATCCCAGCCTTTTCACAAGCTTCTGCAAATTCGTATGATTCGGCTAAAAATCCATACCCGGGGTGGATGGCATCTATACCTCGTCTTATTGCCAGATCAATTAATTCGTCTATATTCATATAGGCAGAGATTGGATCTAATCCTTTTCCCACTAAATAAGCCTCATCCGCCTTGTATCTGTGTAAAGAGTATTTATCTTCCTCGGAATATATCGCAACTGTTCTAATGCCGAGCTCGGTACAGGCGCGAAAAACTCTAATTGCTATTTCGCCTCTATTTGCACACATAAGTTTTTTTATTTTCATATCAACCCCCGTTTTATTTCTAAAGTTTATTATTATAGAATAAGGTAATTGTCAATATGTTTTAGTAAATAATTTATAAATATAGATAATGTATTCCATGATTGAACACATTTTTTTGTTAGTCACATCATTTGTAGATTTATTTAATTGATTTATTTGTAAATGTAGAAAGAGTGTCAATTATTGTATTCATTGATAGATATAATCTATAATAAGAAGTAACTCAAACACAAAAAGAGTCTATATGATTTTTAATATATTATTTTTTGTGGTTTATTTTTTTTATAATAAAAAAAGGGAGTGGATGACCACCCCCTAGCATTTTGAAATATTTGGTTCTTATTTTCCAGCCATCATTGCTTCTATATCTTCTTTTACTGATGATATAGGTTTAATATTGAAATTTTCTACTAACACTTTTGCAACATTAGGTGATAAAAAGGCAGGAAGGACTGGCCCAAGCCTGATCCCTTTAACACCTAAATATAAAAGGGCAAGTAATACACAAACAGCTTTCTGCTCATACCATGCTATATCGTATGATATTGGTAGTTTATTTATATCGTCCAGTCCAAAAGCCTCTTTCAGTTTTAATGCAATGTAAGCAAGTGAGTAAGAGTCATTGCACTGGCCAGCATCCAAAACTCTTGGTATTCCACCTATATCCCCAAGATCAAGCATGTTGTATCTATATTTAGCACAACCAGCTGTGAGTATTACGGTATCTTTTGGTAGATTTTTGGCCACATCTGTATAGTATTCCCTTTCTTTAGCTCTGCCATCACAACCAGCCATAACCACAAATCTTTTTATTGCACCTTTATTTACGGCATCGATTACTTTATCCGCCAGAGCCATCACCTGATCGTGGGCAAAACCTATGGTGATTTTTTTACCATCTTTTGCTTTCAAACCACCGCATTCTATAGCTTTTTGAATCACAGGTGAGAAATCTTTCATTTTTCCATTAGTTGCATTTGGAATGTGTTTTATACCAGGCCATCCAACGAGCCCTGTTGTGAATACTCTATCTTTATAGCTATCTTTCGGAGGTACAATGCAGTTTGTGGTGAATAATATAGCACCATTAAATTGTTCAAACTCTTCCCTCTGATTGTACCAGGCTGTCCCAAAGTTTCCTATCAGGTGTTTGTATTTTTTTAGCTCTGGATATGCGTGTGCAGGCAACATTTCACCATGGGTATAAACGTTTACTCCTTTGCCTTCTGTTTGTTTGAGTAGCTCTTCCAGATCTAAAAGATCGTGACCAGATACAAGTATTCCGGGCCCATCAACTAAACCTGTAAAAACCTGAGTAATTTCAGGTTTTCCATATGTGGATGTGTTTGCTCTGTCCAAAAGCTCCATGGTTTTGACAGCAATTTCGCCAGCTTTTAAGACAAGTGAGATAAGCTCATTTACGGTTATATCCTTTCTCAGTGTTTCTACTAAAGCGTCTTCTGTAAATTTAAATATCTCTTCAGATTTAAATTTCAACACATAAGCGTGGTCTGCATAAGCAGCTATCCCTTTTAATCCATAGATAAGGAGTTCTTTGAGGGATCTTATATCTTCATTTTCTTCAGCTAAGATTGATGCGGCTGCTGCTTTGGCGAGGTAATCTGCCTCTGTTCTCTTCGGTTTCCAGGTGGCTGCATCGTAAGGGGCATTAGCATTGGCTCCTTTTGATACTGCTAAATTTTTCACCCTGTCTCTCAGGTCAATTGCCTTATTGTTGTATTCTACGAATCTTTGTGGATCAAAGTTTACGTTTGTGATGGTGGAAAAAAGCCCTTCCAGGAGAAAAAGATCTGCTTCTTCATCTGTGACACCTTTTTCTCTGGCAAGTTTTGTCCAATAAGCAAGTCCTTTAAGGTTATAAACTAACATATCCTCCAGTTTGGCCACCTTATCATCTTTTCCGCATACACCTCTGGTGGTACATGCAATATTTTTTGCAGCTTCGGAACATTGATAACAAAACATACTCATCTTGTCCTCCTTGTTTTTTGTTCTGATGGTAATAATACTCATTTTATCTTAAAAAGAATTGACTTAGGTCAAAAAAATTATATTTTTAAACTATGAAAAAGATAGATGCCATAAGAATATTCTGTAACACTTTTCTTGGTGGAATTGATGAAGAACTTTGTAGTATGATGGAAACTGTCACTGCAGTAATTACTAAAAAGAAAGGGGAAATTTTTTTTATTGAAGGTGAGCATGGATCTAATGTGTTTTTTTTGATATCAGGTCTTATAAAGCTATACAAAACAAATGATGAGGGTAAAGAGGCGATTATCCATTTCGTCAAAAGTGGTGAGATCTTTGCTGAGATATTATTTTTTTTACAGAATAGATACCCTGTAACTTCCGTTGCTCTGGAAGATTGTATTGCTCTTTCAATAGATTCAAAGAAGATTGAAGAATTAATTAGTAAAAAATCTAAGTTTGCGATGAAACTGATTGGTGCCCTATCAAAAAGAATCAAATATCTTATAAATATGCTCGAAAATCTTACATTATCAGATCTTTCAACAAGGTTTCTAAATTATATAAAAACACTTGCCGAGCAGAAAAAAAGTGATGAGATCGTTTTGCCAGTGAAAAAGGGTGATCTGGCTATTCTTTTAGGGGCTACACCTGAGGCTTTTTCAAGAATGCTTAAGAAACTGAAAGATGATGGTATCATTGAGATGGAAGGTAGGAAGATAAAACTGCTTAAAATGATATGAAAATTTATATATTCTAATTATAAGGTATTTTTAAATAAAAAATATTTTCTTGATTTTACTAAATAAATGCTGTATTTTGCCGATATATACAAATAAAAAAAGTTAGGGGTTGTTTTATGGAATTTTTTAAAAATATATACATATTTCTTGAAAGAAAGTATTTTAATTCTCTAACGAAGAAATTAGTTGGAAATGTTTTGGTTTTTGTGTTTTTTCAGGCAATGGCGATATTTGTTTTTTTAGGATTTGTGCAAAATCTAAAAGAAAAACTGCATTCACTGAATCTTCCTTTAGATCAGATGAAACATATATATTCTGATATCGATTTGGCATATATATTTTTTATCATTTTGACAATAATCTCTTTTTTAGCTTCAGTTTTTGTCGTTTTATTTTTGAGGTATTTAATAGTTATTCCAGTAAAACACCTTCTCTTCTTTTTTAATGATGCGTGTACAGGGGAAGGGGATCTTTCCAAAGAGCTAC
>PNIN01000068.1 GCA_002878065.1 Calditerrivibrio nitroreducens | reverse complement strand
GCAATATTAATAATTCTCTGTAATTCATCTGCAAATCCCTGCAATGTGTTGAAGGTATTATCATTATTGGTACCATCCGCAGCCCCATAGTTCAGTGTATATGTAGTACCATTTAATACCACATTCACGGTAGTTGCTGAATCAAGCCCCAGACTTACATCTGATGAGTTGTAAACGCCGGCCATGTTTGTAATAGCTGTGGCATGGGCTTTGATCCTCACAGGCTCTCCATCCAGTAGATCCAGCTTTAAGCCATTTGCATTGAATATCGAGGTTATAGGAGTACTTGAATTTGAAGTGGTTAAGAGGGGCTGATATTGTAAAATTGTCGGATCAGCCTTGGTGTCAAGGTTACCCGCCAAAATTATCTTTGATGTCTGTTTTGCTGCTAAGGTCATCTGTGCTGGCCCCATCTGAATATCTGTAATATCTGCATTATTCAAAAGTTGTCCTGTGGTGAGATTGGTCATCCACCCCTGCACTCTAAAACCTTCCGGATTCACCAGATACCCCTGCCTATCAAAACTGAAATTCCCTGCTCTGGTATAATACCTCTCTGTCTGCTGTTCCCCCCTCACTACAAAAAAACCTTTCCCATCTATTGCAAGGTCGGTTGTCACCCCAGTAGTCTGGAATGTCCCCTGTAAAAATATATTGTCAACGGACGCCACATTTGTACCCAAGCCGATTTGTAATGGGTTTATACCACCTATATTCCCGCTGGGGGCTTTACCTATTGACACTGTCTGACTCATCAAATCCTTAAACGTCAATCTACTTGCCTTGTAACCCACTGTATTTACATTTGACACATTATTACCCAAAACATCCATAGCTTTTTGATGTTGTGATAAACCACTCACTGCCGAATATAATGATCTTAACATAACATACCTCCTGAGATTAATTCTCAAATACTTCTTTCACAGTATCTGCCGCCACAGGTGTACCATTTACATTAAAGACGAGCTTACCATCCTTGACGGTTACACCTGTAACTTTACCTGAAGAGATCTGAATAGCAGATACTTCATTCCCATCTTTATCTTTCGCCTTTAAAGTATAGGTATAATACCCATCAGGTAACTGCGTACCATCTATGCCTTTACCATTCCATGGTATAGTATTCAAACCGGAAGGTAGATTATCAAAATCACCGGTAGCCACCACAGCACCACTTTCGTTATAAATAGAGATTTTCACTTTATCTGCCGCATTATCCAGATAAAATTTTATATTGGCACTGCCATCCTTGAGAGAAAAACTATTTCCATTATAGGATATATTTTTCCCAATAAATGAGGCGCCACTTAGAAGCTGACTTTCTGTAGATTGAGTATTCTGCTTTTCCATCAATTTCGCTATATTTATCAACTGTTCGAGGGATGACATCTGCGTAGTCTGGGCTATAAACTCATTATTATTCATTGGCGACAGAGGATCCTGATTTTTGAGCTGTGTAATCATCAGACTCAGAAAATCATCTTTATCGAGGTCTTTTTTTGGTTCCCTTGATTTTGTATTTAGCATTGCCAATGTTTTGCTACCAACACTTTCCATTGTACTAAGCATAGATCACCTCACGCATATAAACCTTCTACTTCTTTAGATTCAGCTACCTCTTCCACTATAGAGCCACCAAATTTAAATCCACTTTTACTCTCTTTACCCTGCTGTTTACCTTTATCCTCTCCAGCCAGTGTAAAACTAAACTCCATATTCTCAATATGTATCCCTTTGTTTTGTAATTGATTTCTCATCTGATCGATGTTGTTTGCCAGTAAAAATCTTGCTTGCTCATTATCTGTAAAAATCTTAGCGTTTATCTTCCCACCGCTCTCCACTAACTGAATCTCCAATTTTCCAAGATTTTCAGGATGTAGTTGCACTGTCAACTTTTTTACCCCCTGCGTTTTAGCCATTTCAATTGTATCAGCAATTTTAATAATATCTTTTACATCTTTCACTTCAAGATGTTTTACTTCATTCTTAACCTGACCACCATCACCATTTTCCACATTCAAAAACTCAACGTTAAATCTCTTCTGAAAATCAACACCTTTATCATCTTTTTTATCCCTTATCAGATCTGTTGCCAAATCAGTTTCATCCAAAACATCAACTTTAATCAAGGTCTCTGTCTCTTTATGACTTAAATTTTTCTCTTCATTCTTAATTTTTAGGTTTGCTTCGAAAAAATCTTTAAAGTTTTTGATTTTGACATCTTTATCTACAATTTTGGCTTCAGAGATTTTAATCTTATCTATCACTTCATTTATAGCCTCTATAGTTTTGGGCTTGATGAAATCGCCATTTAACTTACTATTTAGTAATTCAAGCTTCTCCCTTAAGCCACCCATTATTTTCTTAAGATCAAAACCATCATTCTCCAGCTGAACATTCTGTTCTTCTATGATTTTCATCAGATTCATAATCATTACAACAATATTGTCCATCTCTTCTGGATTTAAATTTTCATCATTTAAAACCTCTTTTAATTTTTCTTCTATGTTACTCACCTGAGTTTCAACGTCAGACTTCTGAAATGCTGAAGAAGGAAGATCTTTGTCAACTTTTTTTGTATTAAAACTACTCTCTTTTTTATCTACCTCATTTTTTCCGGAATGATTATCAGTATTTAATTCAGATTTAGAAGCAACGGTTTTAAAGATATCCTTAAAACTCCCCTGCGGTTGAGCCATCTTGCCAATGGCATTATTAGGCATCGTCAAAAGATCCTCTGATTGTTTCAGTGGGATAAAATTTATCATATTACACCTCCGTACAGAATAAACAGAAATATTTATGCCATATTTTGAAGGAAATTTTTTCCCGTTAGATAATTAAAAGAAATTTTTATGTAGGTCTTGTGCCACCGTAAGGGAAGGATCCTTACCGACAAAAAAATTATTTATAGCTGATAACTCTCTATTATAAATATCCATTTGATCTAAAATAATTTTTGTCCATCTCACTAAACTTTCAGGATTGAAATCTTTATTTATTAATTCCGGGAAGATGGTCTTATTTAATATTATATTTGGTAACCCTATTCTCTTTAATCTTAAAAAATATCTCCCTATAATCTCTGTAAAATAAGGAACTCTATAAATTATTATAGGTGGCGTTCCAAGATATGCTGCCTCAAGCGTAGCGGTACCAGAGCAGCACCACAAGATATCTGAGTATTTCATAATATCATAATTATAACCCTTAGCTACTTTTATATGTTCAGGAAGGGCACCAAACCATTCATCTTTCACCGAGTCTGCCTGAGCCATGATGAAATTAAATCTATCTTTCAGCAAATATGAAGCATTGTAAAATATCTCAATGTTACCCTCTACCTCTTTTCTCCTGCTACCGGGTAATAGACCTATCGTTCTTTTATCCTTACAAAGCCCAAAGATCTCGTAAAAACTTTCCAGAGATTCGATTTTCAATTTAATATTATCTATTATTGGATTACCAACATAAACTGCATTTATCCCCTCTTTTTTAAATAGTTCTTCTTCAAATGGTAGTATACAATACAACCTGTCGATGGTTC
>PNIN01000018.1 GCA_002878065.1 Calditerrivibrio nitroreducens | reverse complement strand
ACGATTTGAAAAAGAGATAGATTTAATAATGAAGATATTAACAGTAATTGGTGCTCGTCCGCAGTTTATAAAAGCGGCGGCGGTGAGTAGAATCATTTCCAATAAGAAGATACAGGGATTTGATATCGAAGAGGTGATCGTCCACACTGGGCAGCATTTTGACGAGAAGATGAGTGATATCTTTTTTGAAGAGATGGAAATACCCAGACCTAATTATTCTCTTGGCATCAATCAGCTATCCCACGGTGCAATGACGGGGCAGATGCTTGAAAAGGTGGAGGATCTCCTGTTTAAAGAGAAGCCCGATATAGTTTTGGTGTACGGGGATACAAATACCACGCTGGCGGGTGCACTTGCGGCGGCGAAGCTTCACATTAAAGTTGCCCATGTGGAGGCAGGTCTTAGAAGCTACAACATGTTGATGCCGGAGGAGATCAATAGGGTTTTGACCGATAGAATCAGTCACATCCTTTTTTGCCCCACCAACCAGGCGGTGGAAAACCTAAAAAAAGAGGGGTATCCAAACCTGCTGAAAAATGGTGTAATTCAAAGGGTTGAGATGGTTGGGGATGTGATGTATGATACGGCTATTTATTACAATAATAAAATTGATGACAAAGATAACATCTATGCCAGATATGGGGTAAAAAAAGGTGAGTATCATCTGGCAACAATTCACCGTGCGGAAAATACCGATGATGGAAAAAGATTAAGGGATATATTTATGGCATTGGAGGAGATAGCTTCCGACAGAACTATCGTTTTACCCATCCACCCCAGGACAAAAAAGATACTTAATAATCTTGACCTGAGGATTAGAAATATAAAACTAATCGATCCTGTGGGATATTTTGAAATGTTGACTTTACTGGATGGGGCGGATCTGGTATTTACAGATAGTGGAGGTTTACAGAAGGAGGCTTATTTTTTTAAAAAGTTTTGTATTACACTTCGGGATGAGACGGAGTGGGTGGAGTTGGTGGAAAATAACGTGAATTTTCTTACTGGAGCAGACAAAGATAAAATTTTAGATACTTATAATACCATAAAGGGAAGATCTTTTGATTTGAAAAAAGAGCTTTATGGTGATGGCAGGGCAGCAGATAAAATAGTGGAAATACTATTATCGTATGTTTAGCCTTAAAAGTAGCTTTTTGAAGAATGTACTGACACTCTTTACCGGATCTATCCTTTCCCAGGTGATTACACTTGCCATCTCCCCAATACTTACCAGACAGTATTCCCCAAACGATTTCGGTGAATATGCTTTTTATCTTTCAATTATTACTATCCTGTCCGTTGTGGCGACCGGCAGGTATGAACTGGCTATTATGATAGCAGATGGTAACGAAAAAGCGGATGCCACCACTTACCTTTGTCTCATTATCTCTTTATTGGCGGGTGGTTTTGTGTTGATAACTGCAATTATCTTAAAGTCCTTTGGATTTTTTATCAAATATAATCATTTACTATTTTATGCAGCTTTTCACATTATGCTTATCGGTTTTTATAATACATTCTATCATAGATTAAATAGATACGGTAGATTCAATATGATATCGATGGTGGTGATAGTTCAGTCTTCGGTGGTGGCGATTTACCAGATAGCGTTTGGCTTTATAAACCCCGGATCGATTCATCTTATCGTTGGCAACATATTAGGAATTTTTACTTCTGTATTAACCATTCTCTTTCTGGATAGGGGAATAGGTAATATTTTTAAGTATAGAGGGATGATTTTAGAGATGTCCAGAAGATATATAAATTTTCCAAAATTTGACTTATGGGCGGGTCTTTTCAACATCGGATTTCAACAACTACCTGTGATTCTCATCACCACCCTATTTGGGACAACCAATGGTGGGTATTTTTCCCTTACGCAGAGGGTATTGCAGGCTCCGGTGTCACTCATAGGTGGTTCTATTCTGGGGGCTTTCCGACAGAAGGCGGTGGAAGATTTTAGAAATTATGGGCAGTGTAGCAGACTGTTTTTAAAGGTCATGTACTTTATGTTTTTTCTTGCAATTTTACCTACATTGTTAGTCCTATTTTACGGAAAAAGTATCTTTGAGTATCTTTTTGGCAGTCAGTGGGGAACGGCTGGGTTATTTTCTCAGATTATGATTTTAGCTTTTCTGGCAAGATTTGTGGCATCTCCCCTTACATATCTTTTTTACATCGCCGAAAGGCAGGACTGGAATTTAATCGGGCAGGTGCTTTTTATAATTGTGACCTTTTTAGGTTTTTTTATAGGGTATAAATTTGACAGTGTAGTGTTAGGACTTGTTATTTACACAGCAGGCAATTGTGTGCTATATACTCTTTATCTTTACATCTCATATCTATTTTCAAAGGGGCTTTATGTCTATAAAAGGTAGGATAAAAGAGATACTACTCAAGATGGAAGGGGAAGACAGGTTTATAAACCGTTTTGCAGTGAAACTGCTCTTAATGAGGAAGATCGGCTTTCCACTCTATCTTACAAACTTTTTTTTCCAGAGGATACTAAGAAATCAGTCTGAGATAAATTTTTCAGTTCATTTTACATCCAAGGTATCTCACATTGAAAATATTAAAATACATTATGATCTCATCACATTGACCAGCTTTGCGGTGAGTGGTAATTGCTACATACAGGCGTATAATGGTCTTATCTGCGGTAAAAACTTCCTTTTTGCCCCCGGTGTAAAGATTATAACGTCGGGGCATGATTTTAAAGATATCAGCAAACCCACCAAAAACGAACCGGTGATATTTGGAGATAATGTCTGGATTGGTGCAAATGTGGTAATACTTCCAGGTGTAAGGGTAGGTAATAACTGTGTTATTGGGGCGGGATCAGTTGTGACAAAAAGTTTTGTGGATGACAATCTTATCATTGCGGGCAATCCGGCTAAAGTGATTGGTAAAAGGGAAGAATAATAGATGAAAAAATATAATCTTTTATTAATTACCCCATTTTACCCCCCTGTGGAATCTGTAGCTACGAATAGAATGGTTGCGTTTTGTAAATATCTCAAACATTTCAATATTACAGTACTTACAAGATCAAATAAGTTTCATTCTGACGAGATGGTGGATGGAGTAAGGGTCATAAGAGTTCCGGATCGATCTTTATTTAAAAAAGCCACCTTCAATCGTAAGACAAACGTTTTTTTACACAATATCAAAGCACTCTACAACAGAATCTTACTGTTTACACAGCTGGATGAGTACGATGGATGGAGGAGCTCTGTCTTTGATTATCTCAATAAAAATAAACCTGATGTGGATGTGGTGTTAAGCTCATTTGCACCTATTTCCACTCACATAATCGCTTTATATCTTAAAAATCTAAATAAAAAGATTGTATGGGTTGCGGATATGAGGGATCATATGAGTAGCAACATATTTTTCCCCGAAAGGTATAGAAAAAAGATTGGACATTATGAAGGAGAGATCCTATCCAGAGCTGACATCATTACTGCCGTGTCTAAACCTATTATAGAGGAGTTTGAGGGTAAGACCCAGAGAAAAGATATAATTTTCTTAGAGATAAGAAATGGTTATGATTTTGAACCCTGCTTTGATAATCCATCTGCGAATAGTGTATGGACCGTTACGTATACAGG
>PNIN01000066.1 GCA_002878065.1 Calditerrivibrio nitroreducens | reverse complement strand
GAGGGGGTGAGCCCCCTTTAAAAATTTAACTATGTTTTTGCTGATCTTTTTTTTCCCCATCTTTTTTAGGAGTAATATCTATTGCATCCTCATCTTTAGCAGCATTTTTGAAGTTTCTTATCGCTTTACCCATGCTTTCACCTATTTGAGGAAGTTTTCCAGCACCAAATATGACCAGAGCAACCAATAATATAAGAATAATCTCGTTCGTCCCCAATCCAAACATTGAAGCCTCCTGTATTTGATTATACAGCTATGATAGCGTCAATTTTGTAAAAGTCAAGATTTAAGTATTGAATTCTACTGCGATCCCTCATCTAAAATTTTATTGTTTTAAGTAAAATAATATGTTATTATTAAGTTATATAAAAGTTGAGGTAATTTTTTGTGGGATGGATAAACTGAATAAAGGTGGTTGGACGCTCATAGAGCTTGTGATTGTGATTGTCTTGATGGGGATCCTTTCCCTTGTGATCGTTCCTAAAATCTCCATCGATGATTTTAAAAAGGAATCAGAGCTTAACATTTTAATGGGAAATATCAGATATGCCCAGCATAAATCGATGGTGTCCGGGGGTGGGTGGAGTATAGAATTTCAACCAGGTGGATATACCATAAAGGATGGAACAAATAAAGTGGTATCTCTCCCCGGTGGTGAAAATCCAGTTTCTGTAACATTTAATCTAACTGCCACAGATCCAAAATGTTATTTCGACTACCTTGGTAGACCTGATAGGGATGACAACAGCAGTAATTCAAACCTATATGACAATTTTACGATAAATTTTGCCGATATGCAGATAATTTTAAATAAAGCTGGCGGAATAGATAGATGAAAAAGGGATTTACACTCATAGAGATAGTTATCTTTATTGTGGTATTTTCTTTTGGGGTAATGGGGATCATGTATGTTTTTTACAATACTTTTGGTAAAGTTTTTGATCCCACAATCAGACTCAAAGGGGTTCAGGTGGCCCAATCGGTGATGGAGGAGATTTATGGGAAAGCCTGGGATAACGATACCTATTATTCTGACAGCGGCTCCATTCCACTATCCATTGCGAATATTGGTAGGGAGGAAGGCTCTGATAATATATCTGCCTTTGATGATGTGGATGATTTCGTGAAATGTGCCTCCGGCTATAACTGCCCATGTTCAACAACTGAATACAGAAGTGAGGATTTTGGTCTCACTCCAAATTATAGAGTATTCATTAAAGTATCATTTGCTGGTATAGATTCAAACAACAATATTTACGAAATATGTGACAATGCCACTGATTTTAAATTAATTACTGTGATGGTAAAGTACGGTTCAAACTATAATAATGAATCCTATATGATAAAAACTTTAAAAGGTAACTACTGATGAAAAGATCGTTTACTTTAATGGAAATGATCATAGTAATAATACTTCTGGGGATAACAAGTACCATTGGAGTGGGGCTACTTAAGATAGTTTTTGATGGATACATAAATTCCAAAAGCTTGTTTCAAATATTTTATGAAGCAAAATTTGGCGCCGAAAGGATCGGTAGAGAATTGAGAGAAGCTATCCCAAATAGTATAGTAATAGAGTCTGATAATTCCACTTTGAGCTTTGCAAAGTTTTCTTCGGGAGGGTACTATTATAGGGCTTATCCCAGTTCCAATAAAATTGGCTTAGATTCAAGTGCAACTCTAAATGTGGGAGACTATATATCAATTCACAACAGGATGCCCAATGGAGTATATAATGACAAAAGCTGTGATCCAAGCGATAATACTTCAACTATGTATAGAATAGACAACACAACGGATAATATTACCTTATGTAAAGATCCAGTTGCAGACTCCCCTATGTCAAAATTCTATAAATTTGAAGAGGTAGTCACATTCAGGTTAAATGGTAATAAAATTGAAAGATGTAGTAGTATAGACTTTAAGAGCCATCCTGTATCTTCCAATTGTTTGACACTATTTAATTATGTTAAATCTGCCAGATTTGTTTATACTCCAGATATTTATGGTATAAACGACCAAGTTGTTGACATTTATCTTGAAATGAGTAAGTATGGTTCTGACTTAGTTTATAAACATAAGGTACATATCAGGAACACACCTTGATGGGGTAATATGAAAATAAGATTGTTTATTAATTTTAAAAATAAGAAAAGGGGTTCCACCCTTATATTTGCAATTTTTTTACTGTTGGTTTTTTCTTTTATAGGGTTTTCACTTGTAAGTATGCTTTCTGGTCAGAATATCAGCTCTTCGGAGGAGTTGCATTCCATAAAAGCCTTTTTTCTTGCGGAAAGTGGGTTAGAAATAGCTATGGTGAGGAAACAGGGTGGTGTATATAAAATTGACAATTCGACCATAGATGTTGAATATAATGTGATGGAGGATAATAATTCTTATCTACCATCCAAATTGGTGACCATAAAGTCCATCGGGAATTCCTTAGAGATGAAAAGAAAGATCGAAGCAAAAT
The DNA here is from genome assembly GCA_002878065.1 of Calditerrivibrio nitroreducens. Lineage (GTDB taxonomy): Bacteria > Chrysiogenota > Deferribacteres > Deferribacterales > Calditerrivibrionaceae > Calditerrivibrio > Calditerrivibrio nitroreducens_A. The sequence goes on along the minus strand of PNIN01000066.1, from coordinate 15,137 downwards.
TTAGGGTTTTTGAATAATGTACAACGAATATTTTGGATTTACTGAAAATCCATTTAAGATTACCCCTGATCCCGAATATATTTATCTTTCGTTAAAACATGAGGAGGCTATTGAACTCATAGAATATGGGATCAGAAATAGAAAAGGGTTTATGTCTTTAGTGGGGGAAGTGGGTACCGGGAAATCTACTATTGTACGCTATCTTGTAAGAAAGCTTCCGGATCTTTATATATCACTTATTTTAAATCCTTTTTTAGCACCGGAAGAGCTTCTATACAGTATTGCCAGAGATTTTGGTATTGATGTTTCTATGTGTTTTAATACGGGTGATATATATTCAGAGATGAGTAAATTTCTTGTTGATTGCTATAAGAATGGTAAGAATGCCGTGGTTATGATAGATGAAGCCCAGAATCTCAGTTTTGAATCATTTGAAATTGTAAGGCAGCTTTCCAATATAGAACTTGAAAATGATAAGCTTTTACAAATACTTCTTGTGGGTCAGCCGGAGCTTGAGGATGTGCTTGTAAAAGAAAACCTGAGACAGTTAAATCAAAGGATATCTATACGGGCAAAATTAACTAATTTCGATCAGGATGATACTGAAAATTATATTAATCACAGGATTAGTATTGCAGCTGGGGTAAGAAAATATATTTTTGATAAAAGTTCCATAAAAAAGATTTACAAGTATACAAAGGGGAATCCAAGAGAGATAAATCAACTGTGTGATCTATCTTTGATAATTGCTATGGGCGATAGAAAAAAGAGGGTGGATGGATCGATACTGGATAGAGCAGCAAAAAATTATTATTTGAAAAAGAGTAAAGATGGTACTAACTTAACCAAAATAAGATATAAATCCATAACAGCAATTCTTTTCTTTTTTATTATGGCTGTAGGGGTAGTGTTTTTTTTATTTCCTGATTTAAATTTTAATAGTGCTAATCAGTCTAAAGTCAATTTAATTTCCATAAATAAGAATATCATGGATAATAAATCCAATGGTAAACCAAAGCAGGATAATTTTACCGATAATAATAGTAAATCAGATAGTAAAAACAATGAATTGGATAATAATAGTAATAAATTAGACAATAATTCATCAATTTTACCTATTATAGTTAATCAAGTAGCTGTTTCTAAAGAGATCACAAAAGATAACCAATCTAATATTAAATCAAATGGATCAAACAGTAAAAATGATACGGTATGTCTATACGTCAAAAAAAATATAAACTTAAGAGAAGCGCCTTCATTTAAAAGTAAAGTTAGTTTAATATTGATAAAAAATAAAAAGTATATTATAGATAAATATGAATATAGAGGTGAGTGGGTGTATATAAATTTTAAAGAAGCTCATGGGTATTTGTACAACAGTGAAAATCTATTTATTTTAAAAGGGTGTACAGAGAATGAGTGAATTAGCAAACGCCCTCAAAAAAATTAAACAGGAAGGTAAAAAAGCGAAGTTTTCTTATGGAGCGGTCAAACATGTCAGTTCATTAACTTTGAATAAAATATATTTTCTAATTTCAATTTTGACATCTATTTTGATCGCTTTATATGCATATTTTAAAATGCCTCATTTTGACAGGATTGTAAAGGATTATGTAAATTTGGATGAAGACAGATCGATGTTTAATAAAAAGTTATCAGAGTATGAAAAGTTTAAAAAAGATAATTTAGATAGCAATTTTTATAGTTCATTGATTAAAAAAGATTTTGCTTCCGCTTCAAGAGTCATCGAGCAGATGGATAATAAAAGTACTAAGGTAGAAAAGCTTAAAGCTTTTTTATATTTTGCCAAGGATGATTATACAATGGCAAAATCACTTCTGGAAAGTTATGTGCAAAAAGAGAAGGATCCCTCCGCCATCAATCTTATTTCTTACATATATTACAGCTACGGAGATTATGTGAAAGCTAATGAAATGCTCCAGAAAGAGGATCTGAAAGATGGGAATCTGTTGATCAACAAAGGGATGTTGGCGGAAAGACTTGGTGACCTCAGGGCAGCTTTAGAATTTTATGAAAAAGGGTTAACTTTGATTGATAGCGATGTAATTAAGTATAAGGTTAAAATAAAGGTTAAATCGATTAAGTTAGCTTTGGGGATTCAATGATAGATGTAAAGGTAATAAATACAATTGCCATTGGCGAGGATAGGATCAATCATGCTGTTTTCCGCAGGGAAAAGGGGTATCTGAAATTGCTAAATTATTCATATTTCGATTTTGATTTTAATGATATAGATAGGTTTAAATTGATAGCAAAGGATCTGAAAAGTTTTTCCGATAGGGATCTTTTTACAAATATCACTTTTGTGGCAAGGGAGACGATAAAAGAGATCTTCCCTATAAAAGGGAATCCGAAAGATGTTAAAATGTATGTGATTGAACATATCAAAGATGCATATATGGTGGAATTGGCAGATTTTTATTTTGATTATACCATTTCATCTGTGGAGGATTTAATGGTATGCTACGCTGTACTTTTCCCTAAAAAGATAGGTGAAGTAATCTTTAGAGATCTCACAAAGGAGGGGTTTAAACTTATAACAGCGGAGACTGATTGTGATTCTTATAAGCGGGGGATCTTAAAATTAAGAGATGAGAATCACTTTTTACTGCTTCATATAAGAAGACTGGATAGTGTTTTTATGATATTCAAAGATGGTGTTATGATGCTGGAAAGGCAGGTTATAAATGGATTTTCTGATCTTGTGGACGGTATATCTTTGCAGATGGGGATTACACCGGAAAATGCAGAAGAACACCTTGTGAATAAAGGGCTTGATAAAATGAAAAATGGTGATGACGAGTATGCTATCGTAGCATCTGTGGTAGACAGACTTTCTATGCAGATACAGAGAACTCTCGACCTTTATTTTCAAACGTATAGAGGTGGGCCACCATCAAATATAATAATTACCGGAATGGGTGTCAAAATTCCCGATTTAGATAAGTATATTTCAGAACTTTTTGCTCTCCCGGCTTTCAAAGAATCTTTTATGAAATTGATGGGAACTGAAATCGATCTTGATTTTAAAAGATTGGACTATTTAGATGCTATGATATGTCTGGGGCTTGAAGAATGACGAAAAGGTTTATCAACATTTTACCAGAACAATACAGGTTTGATCTTAGAAAATATGCGGCCTTTAAGGTATTCAAGTCTGTCCTGCTTGCAAACATTATTATTTTAATAGCTGTTTTTTCTGTAGATAAATATACCCAGATAAAAATGAAAAATATGATCATTGAAAAAGAAAATAAAATAAGAGAAATTCAGAAGTTGAACCAATCAGTCCTCTCTTATGAAACAGAGAAGAAAAAACTTGAAGATGTTATATCAAAATTAAGTGCAACAGAAAAGATCTATACATCTCTTTTTAATACAAACGTTTCGTATTTTATCGATATGTCCAGAACATTGGACCTCATCAAAGAAGGTATCTACATTAATAAGTTATCCTATTCTGATGGGGTGGTTAATATGTCAGCGGTGGCAACAAATCCAAAAAGTTTTTATCATTTTTACAAAAACCTTGAAAACACAACCTATATTGCTGATAAAAGATTTTATAATCTTACCGAAGAGGGTGGGGTGTATAATTTTAGTGTTGTTATAAGATATAGGGGTTTAAATGAATAGGGTTAAACTTAGAGAAGTGTTAATCCTTTTTATCGTGTTACTTATATTTATAAATTTAATTTTTTTTCGTTATATGTATATTCCTGCTCAAAATAATATAAAGAAATTAAAAGAGGATCTTGTAACAATCAATAATAGACTACAGACGGAGCAGGAACTGTTTTTGAATAATTTGAAAATTTTTGAAAAGATCATGGGTTATAATAAGATTATAGAAAATAAAGAGATTGCAATCTGGTATCTGGAAAGAAATATCGATCTTGATGACAAAATATCTGATGTGATAAAGCAACTTTTTATCGATTCTGGAATAAAATTTTCCACATTATCTTTGGTGGATACCGCAAAAGATGGTAATAAGAAGAATTATATCTTTAATATAAAATTTGTATCGGATCTTCAAAAGCTGCTTTACCTGATCGATACAATAGAAAACCACAAAAAACCTATGCAGATAAGCAGTATAAACATCAACAATACCGGTGATCATCTTGAGATAGATATGACTTTAAAGCTGATAACTATGGAGAAGCTATGAAGAAGATTTTCATATTTTTACTCATAGCAGTTTATGGATTTGCTGCAGATTTTTTAGTACTCTTCGATATGCCGGATAATAAAAAATATGTAAAACATAAAACGATCCCATTTTACAAAGAAGTTAAAAAGGGTATCCCCCCACTTAAAACATTGGTTCCCATACCTGGAAGTGATAACTACACCAGTTGGGAGCTTTATGGCATTGTGCAGGCTGATGATAAAAGAATTGCTATAATCAATGGGAGTCTTTATAAGATGGGAGATCTTTTGGGTAATGACAAAATTACTGAAATTGCAATGAATTATGTTGAAATTGAGCATAAAGGGAAAAAGTTTAAAATCTTTATGAAATAGGTGGTTTGTATGAGGATATGGAAAATAGTCTTAGTTATGATGTTTTTTAACACACTTCTGTATGCAGATTTAAATAGACTTGTCTCTCTCAATATGAAGAATGCCGATGTGAAGGATGTATTTAATGCCCTATCCTTGATTTCAAATACCAATATAGTGGTGGGTAAAGGTGTAGAAGGGAAGATCTCCGTATTTCTCGATAACGTCACTTTGATGGATGCGGTAAAAAGTGTCACTTCAAATGCAGATTTAACTTATAGGGTGGAAAGTAACATAGTATATATAACAAAGCTGGATAACCTGGGGCAGAGCACTATTACATCTGATAATGTGGAAAGCTACTTTTTTAAGCCAAAGTATATTAGACTTGACCAATTTGAGGGGATCATAAGCAATTTTTTATCTTCAACCGGTGGTAAAATGGTCATTGATAATTCCACAGGAACTATAATTATTACAGATACAAAAGCAAATCTTAAGTATTTAAAGGATCTTATTGCCAAAATAGATCAACCATCCCAGCAGATTATGATAGAGGCTAAGATTGTGAGAACCACCAAGAGTGCCGGTAAAGATCTTGGTATACAGTGGGGGGTAAATGTAAACGATCGTACAAGCAAAAATTTCCCATATTCAGTACAGGTGGGGGCTGGTGCCGATCCAAATAGAAATTATATAGTAAATTTGCCAATATCTGATGTTGCCAAAGCTGGAATAGGGGCAGGGGTTGGCATTACGCTCGGTAATTTCAATAACACATTTGTCTTAAATGCAAAGCTTAATGCTCTTGAAACGAAAGGTGAAGCAAAGATAGTACACAGCCCAAAGATTCTGACAATGAATAACCAGAAGGCAAAGCTTGAAAGTGGTGAAGAAATAAGATTCAGGGAAACCAAAACAAGCACCACAACCACCATTCAGGAAGTTGATATTCAAAAAGATGAAGCTAAAACAGTACTGGATATCACACCGCAGATATTAAATGATGGTAATATCCTTTTAAATCTTTCTGTGGAGCTTAGTGAATTCGATTGGACAAAAAGTGTGGATAATATCCCCGCCAAAAATAAAAATAAAGCCGAGACGCAGGTAATCCTGAAAGATGGTGAGACGCTTATCATTGGTGGTTTAAAGAAGGAGAATCTATTCAAAAATGAGGCTTCCGTACCACTACTCAGTAAAATACCTCTATTAGGGGCACTTTTCAGGAATAAGTCAGCAGGTGAGGAGTTGAATGAACTTTTGATATTTGTAACACCGAAGATAATGGGGGGAAAGCAGAATTAGATATTTGTTCTATGGTGCATTCAGATAACTTTTCACTCTGCTATTTTTGCCTTGAAAATTCGTTGATTAGCTATTATAAATCTATGTTTGAGATAATAAAATTCTGAGGTGAATATGTTTACAATTGTAATTTCTGCTTTTTCCGGTGCATTATTCGGATTATTGATGTTTTACATAACCAAAAGCTTTATTCTGGCACTCATCACAGGTATGGTGATCGTTCTTGCAATAAACTTTTTTGTGGGGCGGTATTTTCTAAAAAAATTGACCGAGCTTTTTAAATTAGTGGAAAAAGATGTCCGCAGTGACAAAGCGGAGAGGGCAATCGAAAGATTAAAAGAAGGTTACAACTATGCTAATTGGCAGTTTTTTGTCAGGGAGCAGATCAATTCCCAGATTGGAATAATTCTTTATTCAAAAAAGAGGATGGAAGAGGCACTACCATATCTTCAAAAAGGATTTCAAAAAAATTGGCTTTCAATGGCTATGCTTGCCACATACTATTACAAAGAGAAGCATTACGACAAGATGAAGGATGTAATGGAAAAAGCCATAAAAAATTCACCCAAAGAAGGGTTTTTGTATTCTCTGTATGCATATTATTTGCAGTCTATAAATGAGACGGAAAAGGCTATGGAAGTGCTTACTAATGGTAATAAAAAAGTTCCCCTTGATGAAAAGCTCGAGGCGGCATTAGAATCGGTGAAAAACAACAAAAAGATCAAGATACAGAATTACGGGAATCTATGGCTCCAGCTTAATATAGAAAAGATCCCCCAGGGGGCGAAACCCTATCATATGCACCTTATGAATCAAAAGATCAGGAGAAGGTAGTGGTATTAGCTGATATACAGAGTCAATATGATCATAGAAATCTTGATATAGATAGGGTGGGTATAAAAGATATTTTGTACCCTATTGTTGTGAAGGATAAAAAAAACGGAAAACAGAGCACGGTAGCCAGAATTAACATGTATGTTAAACTTCCACACAACTTTAAAGGTACACATATGTCAAGGTTTGTGGAAGTTCTAAACAATCATAGGACGAATATCGCTTTAGAATCTTTTAAGGGGATTTTAGATGACCTGCAAACTGTGTTGAATTCTGAAGAGGCATATATAGAGATTACTTTTCCTTATTTTATAGAAAAAACTGCCCCTGTATCAAAACTGCCTTCATTGATGGACTATGAATGTACCTTTGTCGGTATTTCATCAAAAGATAAAAAGGATTTTACCGTATCTGTGAAGGTGCCCGTTATATCTTTATGCCCTTGTTCAAAGGAGATTAGTGATTACGGTGCTCACAACCAGAGGAGCTATGTTACAATAAAAGTAAGATACAAAGGGATGATCTGGATTGAGGATTTGATAGAGATTGCAGAATCATCAGCAAGTGCTCCTATCTTTTCATTGTTAAAGAGGGAGGATGAAAAGTATATTACAGAGTTTTCGTATGATAATCCGGTATTTGTGGAAGATATAGTTAGAAATGCTGCCAATAAGTTGTTGCTGGATGAAAGGGTTACATGGTTTGAGGTTTCCAGTGAAAACTACGAAAGTATTCATAATCATTCTGCTTACGCTGTGATTGCAAGGGATAAGAGAGGGGGATAGTTTCTTAATACCCTTAGAGGTGGCCTATGGATGTAAGAAAGAAGATCAGAGTTGGGGAGCTTTTAAAAGAAAAAAATCTTATTACCGAAGCGCAGCTGAAGGTTGCTTTAAATGAACAGCAAACGAGCGGTAAAAAATTAGGGGAGGTTTTACAGGATTTAGGGTATATCACTGAAAAACAGTTATTGCAGGTTATATCTGAACAGCTTGGCACAAAAATTTTAAAAGCTTCTGATGTGGAGCTTAACCCTGATCTAAAAAAGATCATTCCTGAAAATATTGCAAGAAAATTGAAAGTTGTCCCAATTAAGATAGACGACAAAAGAGTATACATAGCCACGAATGATCCGGCCAACGTCACAATTTATGATGAACTTGAAAGGATGCTTAGAAAAGAGGTCTATCCATTTGTTGTTACTAAGGATGATCTGCTTTATCTTTCAGAAAAGGTTTATGGGACGGAGGATCGCCTTTATAAAACTGCGGAAGATGTCACCAAAAAACTTGCCGCAACCCGTGAGGATACCCTTGAAAACCTCGCTGAGGATACTCCGGTTATAAATCTTGTGGATGGTATAATTCACAAAGCTGTTTCCGACAGGGCAAGTGATATACATATAGAGCCGGATGAGGATAAATTAAGGATAAGATATAGGATAGATGGAGTATTGATAGAGGTTTTGGGGTTGAATAGGAGTATTCATCCGGCAATTGTTTCAAGAATCAAGATCATGGCCGGGATGAATATAGCCGAGAAAAGGATACCACAGGATGGTAGATTTAAGATTTTAAGCGGTGGAAGAGATGTGGATTTCAGGGTGTCAACATTGCCTACAAATTTTGGGGAGAAGGTTGTTTTAAGAATTCTTGATAGAAGTAAGGCTTTACTCGAATTGCACAACATAGGGATGGATCCCCATAGTTTATCAGTGTATGAAAGTATCGTTGCGAAACCTTATGGTATTATTCTGATCTCAGGCCCCACTGGTAGTGGTAAAACCACGACCCTTTATGCCACCTTAAATAAGCTTAATACGCCGGATAAAAATATTGTAACGGTTGAAGATCCTATAGAATACAATTTTCGATTGATAAATCAGGTGCAAACGGATGAAACAGCAGGCCTTACATTTGCGAATGCTCTGAGATCTATTTTACGTCAGGATCCGGACATCATCATGGTGGGAGAGATAAGGGATAAGGAGACAGCAGAAATAGCAATTCAGGCTTCCCTTACAGGTCATCTTGTACTATCCACCATTCATACGAATGATGCCGTAAGCTCTGTGGTAAGGTTGGTGGATATGGGGATAGAAAACTTTTTGGTGGCCACATCCCTGATAGGTGTGGTGGGGCAGAGGCTAGTGAGAAAGATTTGTGAACAGTGCAAACAGGAATATATCCCAGAGGCGGAAATGCTGGAAAGGCTTAAGATTAAGGACAATGGAATAAAATTTTATCGGGGTGCCGGTTGTCCTGAATGTAAATACACAGGTTATTCCGGAAGGATTGGTATATATGAGGTTTTAAAGATTGATGGTGCTATAAAGCAGATGATTACTAAAGGTAAAAGTGTGGAAGAAATAAGAAACTATGCTTTGAAAAACGGTTTTAGAAGTATGTTTGATGGGGGCTTTGAGATAGTAAAATCAGGCATTACCACGATTGAGGAGTTGCTCAGGGTTACTGTCATTTCTGGTGAAGATTAATTATTCAAGGAGAGATTATGCTAAAGCTGTTTAATACACTTTCAGGTGAAAAAGAGATTTTTACACCTTTAGAGGATAATAAGGTAAAAATGTATGTCTGTGGTGTGACGGTGTACGACTATTGTCATATTGGACATGCCAGAAGTTCCATCGTGTTTGACACTATAAGACGATATTTGAAGTATAAAGGGTTTGATGTGACGTTTGTGAAGAATTTTACCGATGTGGATGATAAGATCATAAAAAGGGCTAATGAAGAGAATAAATCTATTAATGAGATTACAGATTTCTTTATTAAAGCACACGATGAAGATATGGATAAATTAAATATCTTAAGACCGGATTATACCCCAAGGGCTACTGAGTATATAGATGGAATGATTAAGCTATGTGAAAAACTGATAGAGAAGGGTTTTGCATATGAGTCGAATGGTGACGTATATTTCAAAGTGAGGAGTTTTAAAGATTATGGTAAGCTTTCCAAAAGGGATCTGGATGACCTATTAGCAGGGGCGAGGGTGGATGTAAATGAGATAAAAGAGGATCCTCTTGACTTTGCCTTATGGAAAAGGAGTAAAGAGGGGGAGCCTGGATGGAATTCCCCCTGGGGTAGAGGTAGACCCGGATGGCATATAGAATGCAGCGTTATGAGCGCTGAGATTTTGGGGATCCCATTCGATATACATGGGGGTGGAAAAGATCTGATCTTTCCACACCATGAAAACGAGATAGCCCAATCGGAGGCGGCTGAGGGGAAAGAGTTTGCAAGATACTGGATACACAACGGTTTTGTGAATATAAATAAAGAAAAGATGTCCAAATCTCTGGGTAACTTTTTTACCATCAGGGATGTATTAAAAGAGGTGGATCCGGAGGTTTTGAGGTTTTTTCTTCTTACAACCCATTATAGATCACCCCTTGATTTTTCATTTGACAATCTTTTAGAGGCGGAGAATGCCCTCGAGCGTATATATACGACGATTGACGAACTTGATTCAGCAGTTTTCAATAATAAAAAACCGGTCCAAAAAGCAAAAATTGATGAGATCATCGATCGATTTCGAAAAGATTTTGTAGAATCTATGGATGATGACTTTAATACGGCATCAGCCATATCAAACATTTTTGAGCTTATAAAGGAGGTAAACCTCTTACTATCGGAAAAATTAAACAGTGAAGATCTAAACTACCTCAAGGTTAGATTCGAAGAAGTTAAATCTATTATTCGTGATGTACTAGGGATACTGACAAAAACACCTTCAGAGTGGTTTAAGATGAACCTTTCCATCGATGAAGGTGAGTTACAGAAACTTATAGAAGAAAGGGAGATAGCAAGAAGGAATAAGGATTTTGCAAAGGCTGATGCGATACGCAACGAGTTAAAATCAAAAGGTGTGGAATTACTCGATACCCCAGCGGGGACAAAATTTAGGGCAAGAAGGTTGAGGGGAGGTTGATATGTATATCTTACTTACCGGAGCTGCTGGTTTTATAGGATCATGGACGGCAAAGAAGCTTTTATCGCTTGGCTATAATGTCGTAGGTGTGGATAATTTAAATGATTATTACGACGTGAGGTTAAAACAGCACAGACTTGATATCTTAAATGAACAGAAGGGGTTTCATTTTCATAAGCTTGATATAGAAAACTTTGGTGCCCTTGAGGTGCTTTTTGATATGTATAAGTTTGATGCGGTGATAAATCTTGCCGCAAGAGCTGGTGTTAGATACAGCATAGAAAACCCTTTTGTGTATTATAATACAAATACAAATGGTACGGTAAATCTTCTTGAACTGTGTAAAAGCCATAAAGTAGAGAAATTTGTACTTGCCTCCACATCGAGTCTATATGCTGGCCAAAAGATGCCTTTTACAGAGGATAAGCCGGTTAATACACCAATTTCCCCCTATGCTGCATCAAAAAAAGGTGCGGAGGTGAGCTGTTATACATACCATTATCTTTTTGGGATAGATGTGACGATCCTTAGGTATTTTACTGTGTATGGGCCTGCTGGCAGACCAGACATGAGTATTTTTAGGTTTATCAAACAGATAGATCAAGGAGAATCGATATTGATTTACGGTGATGGTAGTCAGACACGAGATTTTACATATGTGGAGGATATAGCGGAAGGGACGGTTAGGGCACTTAAAAAGGTGGGTTATGAGATAATAAATCTGGGAAACAACAATCCCAATAAGCTTTCGGAAGCTATCAGATATATTGAAGATTACATCGGTAAAAAAGCTGTTTACGAATATAGACCTTTTCACAAAGCTGATATGTTTGCCACATGGGCAAATATAGAAAAGGCGAAAAATATTTTAGGCTGGATGCCCAAAGTGGATTTAAAAGAGGGGATAAAAAGAACAATAGATTGGTACAAGGATAATTACGACTTTGCATCCAAAATAAATCTTACGGAGTAGAAAATGGGGTTAAAGGTATTAATCTTAGCTGCCGGTAAAGGTACCAGGATGAAGTCTGATTTGCCAAAGGTATTATTTAAGGTGGCTGGAAAACCTATGATAGATTATGTGGTGGCACAGGCAAAGGCTTTGAACCCTGATGAGGTGGTGGTGATTATCGGTTCTGGGGCGGAGCTGCTTCAGGATTATCTTAAAGATAGCGGTGTTTCCTTTGCCTATCAGATGGAACAATTGGGTACAGGGCATGCGGTAATACAGGCAAAAAGTTTTTTTGAACAATATGATGGTGATGTACTTATTTTATGTGGAGATATGCCTTTAATCTCCTCAGAGACACTGCATAAATTTATTTCAAACTGCAAAGATTACGATCTCTCCTTCATAAGCGTAAAAGTGAAGAATCCAAAAGGTTATGGGAGGGTGGTGCGTTCCGCCAACGGAAATGTACTTAAAATAGTGGAAGAAAAGGATGCCAACTGTGATGAAAAGAGGATAGAAGAAATAAACACAGGGGTTTATATGGTGAAAGCAAAGGTATTGGCGGAAAGGCTTAAAAGGATTTCAAATGACAATGCCCAGAATGAGTATTATCTTACGGATATTGTAAAAGATGGTTCTTATGCGTTTCTGGCGGAAGATGAGAATGAATTTTTGGGGATAAATGATAGAAAAGCCCTTTCGGAAGCATCAAAACAGATTTATAGCAAAATAAATGAAAGACACATGCTAAATGGGGTTACGATAATTGATCCGGAATCAACTTTTATCGATGAAGATGTTGTAATTGAAAAGGATGTCATTATTTATCCAAATACATATATTCAGGGAAAAAGCATCATAAGGCAGGGGACGATTATTTACCCGGGAGTAAGGATAGTTGATTCTAAGATAGATAAAAATTGTGAAATAAAAGACAACACCTTGATAGAAAGCTCCTTTGTGGGGGAAGATTCCTCTGTGGGGCCTATGGCTCATCTTCGTCCGGAATCAAGGCTTATGGGGAACAACAAAATAGGGAATTTTGTGGAAACAAAGAAGATTACTTTTGGAATAGGGTCAAAAGCCAGCCATCTTACCTATCTGGGTGATGCTGAAATCGGTGCAGATGTGAATGTGGGTTGTGGTACCATTACCTGCAATTACGATGGGATCTCAAAACATAAAACGATCATAGGGGATGGTGTATTTGTAGGAAGCGATGTTCAGTTTGTGGCGCCTGTAAGGATTGGTGATGGGGCATTGATAGCAGCTGGATCCACCATTACAAAGGATGTGCCGGCGGATGCTCTTGCAATCACCCGTGCGGAACAGAAAAATATTGAAAATTTTGTGAAAAGATGGAAAGAGAAGAAATTAAGTGAAAAAAACAAAAGGTGATATATGTGTGGAATAGTAGGATATATAGGGGATAAAAACGCCACGGATGTTTTAATAGATGGACTCACAAAGCTTGAATACAGGGGCTACGATTCTGCCGGTATAGCATTGATAATGGATAAAGACATTGTTGTGGAAAGAAGCGTTGGTAAGCTGATAAATTTAAAAACGAAGATTGCCGATAAAAAACTATACGCAAATATAGGTATAGGTCATACAAGGTGGGCAACACATGGAAAGCCTTCTGACGAAAATGCCCATCCTCATAGATCTGGTGATATCGTAATCGTACATAATGGCATAATAGAAAATTATCTCGAACTGAAAAAGGAGCTTATTGCCAAAGGTTATAAATTTTCTTCAGAGACCGATACTGAGGTTATTGCACATCTACTTCAGGATTTATGGGACTGTGATCTGTTTCAGACGGTTCAAAATGTGGTAAAAAAGCTGAAAGGTGCTTACGCCCTTGCCATAGTATCCTCCAGAGAGACGGATAGGATCTTACTTGCCAGAAAAGAGGCACCTCTTGTAATAGGTATCGGAGAAGGGGAAAACTTTGCGGCAAGTGATATCCCGGCGGTATTACATCACACGAGAAGCTTCATTTTCTTAGAGGATTACGACATAGCTATCCTGAGAAAAGATACTGTGGAGATATTTGATAAGGATGGTAAAAGGGTAGAAAGGCAGGTTAGACATATCAGCTGGAATCCCGTGATGGCGGAGAAGGCCGGCTATAAGCATTTTATGCAAAAAGAGATCTATGAACAGCCCAGAGCAATCACAGATACAATAAGGGGGAAGTATTCACTGAATGATGGGATGGTTTACCTGACGGAGCTGGAATCGATTGAAGATAGGTTAAAGGTGATAGAGAGAATTCAAATCGTGGCCTGCGGAACCAGCTGGCATGCCGGGCTTGTGGGTAAATTCTTGATAGAAAAATTTGCTAAAATACCTGTGGAAGTTGATATAGCATCAGAATATAGATATAGAAATCCGATTGTGGATGGAAAGGTGCTTTTCATACCGATATCCCAATCAGGTGAAACGGCGGACACCCTTGCTGCTCTCAGACTTGCAAAGAGTATGGGGGCGGTGGTTGTAGCTATTTGCAATGTCATAGGCTCTTCCATCACAAGGGAATCTGATGGGACTATTTATACCCACGCGGGACCTGAAATTGGCGTTGCTTCCACAAAGGCTTTTACCACTCAGCTTGCCACACTCTATCTTTTAGGAATCTATCTTGCTCAGTTGAAGGGTACGCTGGATAAAGATGAAAGATTAAGATACATAGATGCACTTATTAAGGTGCCAGAGGATATTTCTTCTGTTTTGACACAGGATGAAAAGATTGAAGAAGTTGCCAAGAAATTCAAAGAAGCAAAAAATTTTCTTTATCTTGGAAGGAATATAAATTATCCTGTTGCATTGGAAGGGGCTTTGAAGCTCAAGGAGATATCTTATATCCATGCCGAAGGTTATCCAGCAGGGGAGATGAAGCATGGACCTATTGCTCTTATAGATAAAAATATGCCTGTATTCTTTATCGCCACTGATTCCCACATATATGAAAAGACGCTTTCAAATATCGAAGAGGTAAAGGCTCGGGATGGGGTGGTGATTGCCGTAGCCACAGAGGGGAATAATGAGATTTTGAAAAAAGCGGACTATGCCATATACGTCAAAAAGACAATAGAAGAGACATCAATCTTTACAACCACCGTTGTGGCACAATTTTTTGCATATCATTGTGCTACTCTATTGGGGCTTGATGTGGATCAACCAAGAAATCTTGCCAAAAGTGTTACAGTCGAATAGGAGGAATATGATGCGAAATGATCCAAGATACAAAAAAACAATTTTCCTGTGTGCCAGAAGGGCTATGCTGGAGAATGAACTGGTATTGAAAAAATTTGCTCTTGAATATGTTCCAAAACATTATTCTATAGAAGATCTTGATGATTTTAATTTTTTTCTCGAAAAGATATACGACAACGATCTATACGAAGTAGTAATGGGGTTGAAACCGGCGGAAAGTTTCGCAGATAAGTATAATATTAGATTTTTAAAGGATATTGAACAGTATGCCTCAGATGCCAGAAAACTTGGAAGAAAGCTTATAGAAATATACGAAGATGAAAGGTAAAATATTTTA
>PNIN01000051.1 GCA_002878065.1 Calditerrivibrio nitroreducens | reverse complement strand
CATTCAAGCGGGTGCTTTTTCAGATTTTGACAATGTACAGCGATTCATGGATAAACTGTCACAAAAAGGATTGGATCCGTATTACTATAAAGATGGTAATATATATAAGGTGAGATTTGGCAATTTCTATACGCAGGATGCGGCGATATATACTGCTGAAAAACTAAAAGAGGAAGGCATAATAAATGAATATTTAATAGTATCGCCTGATAGCTATAAGATTACAAAAAATGATAACGATTTAAGGGAGAAGATTGTCAATACAGCATTTAATTATCTGGGAACTCCGTATATAAAAGGTGGGAATAATGAAGATGGATTCGACTGCAGCGGTTTTGTCCAGACAGTTTTCAGAATGAATGGGATAGATCTTCCAAGGTCATCTCTTGACCAGTATAAAAGAGGTTATTCCATTAAGGATGACCTGCAAAGAGGAGATCTGGTATTTTTTAAAATAAATGGTCGTTCAATTTCACACGTAGGTATCTACATCGGTGATCGAAAATTTATACATGCCCCCAGAGTTGGGCAAAAAGTAAGGGTGGAATCTCTTGAACTACCATACTACAAAAAAAGATATGTGGGAGCCAAAACTTATCTAAATGACCCTGATTTCACAACTGCAAGCAGATAATCATTACAATCTGCTTTCAACTGAAGATATAAACAACTTAGAAGTAATATCTTTTGAAGGTGAGATTTTATATATCGATAGCGATGAGAAACTAAAAAACATCAAACTACCTAACGACGAATTAGTGGGGTTTGATACAGAAACCAAACCATCTTTTAAGAAGAATATCAAAAATCATCTATCCCTCATACAGATCGCAACTGAAAATAAAGCATTTCTTTTCCATTTAAAACAAATTAAAGACAAAAGTATAATCATTAAATACCTCAATAATCCTGAGATAACCAAAATTGGTGCAGGAATAGCCGATGACATCAAAAAGATCAATGAAATCTCCAATATTGAGATATTAAAAAATTCATTTGTGGACTTGCAATTTATAGCAAAACAGATGAATCTTCCAAGGACAAATCTGAGATTTTTGTCAGCTTACTTTTTAAACAAAAGAATAATTAAATCATCCCAGACATCGAATTGGGATAAATATCCCCTCTCACCAAAACAGATGCTTTATGCTGCCACAGATGCCTGGATCTGTTTGAAAATTTATAAAATAATATTAAAAACCAAAACAAAAGATTACTGATCAATCCCCTTTTTATTCTTAGGGGAAGCCACGAGCTTTTTATACACCTTTAATACATAACTACTAAAATCACTCGCCTTTGAACCTTTATTGTAGCAATCCACAGCTTTCCAGTTAAACCCATACTTTTTTATACACTTTGATAAAATCATAGCTCCGGTCTTAACGTTTTCACAGGGGTCTGCAAGTTTATGCCATTTCTCTTCCCCAAGTTCATAATACCACGCACTATTTATCTGCATCACTCCATAATCAAAGGTACCATTTCTGTTCCAGTTTATGGCATCTGGTCTCATATTACTTTCCACCTTTGCGATGGCTATCAAAAGCTCTTTATTGACATTATAGATTTTCTCAGCCTCATCAAAACAGTAGGGATAAGCAAAACTACTCATGAAGAATAAAAGTAAACATAAAATTTTTCTCATAGTAATTCCCTGTAAATGAAACTACTTAAATTATCCATTGCCAGCTTAAAGTTCCATTCCTGATCTTTCCTATCTCCGGTGTAGTTGGAAACAGCCCTGATATGGTAAATTTGTTTATTAAATTTTTTAGCAGCAAGCCCCACCGAAGCCCCTTCCATAGTTTCAACATCTGCATTTGTCCTGCTGCGTAAAAGATCTGAGTAAAAATTGATACCACTACAAAGGGACACTGTGTTACTGTTGACAATCTTAAGGTTATCCCATATATCGAAAAAGACTCTATTTTTTTCGCATATAGAAAAACCGATTTCGTCTGTACCTAAAATTTTTTCACCTAAAAACACCCCCTCATCAGCAAAGTAATCTTCAAAGATCGTGACAACATCTCCGATATTCAAACCAGAATTTCTATATGCACCACATATCCCCATTAAAAAATAGCACCTGGCAACATCGTTCTGAAAAAGCTTGAAACTATTTAAAGCAGATAAACTTTTCCCCACCCCCACTATGAATACAGCGGTATTAGCCGTAGAAAATGTTAAGATACCATTCTGTTCTATAAAAGGTTTTTTAAAAACGTATGAAGCCTCTTTTAAAGTAGGAAAAAGCAATGCCCTATTATACTTCATATTTTAGATTGTTTAAAATCTTTTTAGTAGCTTCAGACCTATTAAGTGTATAAAAATGCAATCCTTTGACACCATTCGACAAAAGATCTTCACACTGCTTTATGGTATATTCCAGTCCGGCATTGAAAACATAATCGTCATCCTTATCTGTAATTCGATTGATAAACTCCTCAGGGATATAAACACCGCACATCTTTTTAAATTTATCCACCTGTGCAAATGAAGTTATAGGCATTATTCCCGCCAGGACATGTGTATTTATATCGTTTTTAGCAAGCAATTCAAGATATTTGTAAAATAATCTATTATCAAAAAATAATTGGGTTATGATGAAATCTCCACCAGCTTCAATCTTTTTTTTCAAATTCAAGATATCCTCTTCGATACTATTGGCCTCCAGGTGCCCCTCCGGATAACCCGCAACCCCTATACAAAAATCTTTCTGTTTTATAAAACTAACTAGATCTGAAGCATACTTAAAATCATTGCTAATATGGTAATTCAAGCCATCCTTAGGAATATCTCCCCTGAGTGCTAAAATATTTTCTATGCCGTTTTTTTTGAGATTATCCAACAATTCATCTATTTCTTCTTTATCAGAAGTAATGCATGTAAGATGCATCATCACTGTGAGTTTGTAATCATTTTTTATCTTTAACGTCCATTCTAAGGTTTTATCCTTGGTACTCCCCCCAGCACCATACGTAATTGACACAAAATCTGGATTAAAATTTGTTAGTTCATCTAAGGTTTCAAATAATATATGTTCATTCTCCACTTTTTTGGGGGGGAAAAATTCAAAGGACAAAACTCTTTTCTTAATATTCAACTTATCGCATATTTTCATCAAAAACTCCCACAAATATTATTGACTATAAAAATAATTTATGAAATACTTATCAAATGGTAACCAAAATTTACAAGTTAATACTGTATACATTTATAGTTCATGTTATTTTTATAAATACCATCACTTTTTTCACGACACTAAACCCAAAATCAATTATAAATCCTTTTTTTATAAAATCAAGAACAATTAGTGTTTTCCATCTACTTCATTACATCGTTTTTGAAACTGGGGTTTTGATTCCGTTACCATCTTATGATGAACTAAATAAGAAGATACACCAGTTATCAAAAAAATACAAAATAGATCCCGAATTGGTAAAGATTGTAATCGAAGTGGAATCAAAATATAAAAAATATGCCATTTCAAGAACTGGTGCTGTGGGATTAATGCAGGTAATGCCAACTACTTTTTTTGAAATGGGTTTTGACAAACCTTTTGACATTGACCAAAATCTTGAAGCCGGAATTAAATATCTATCCCTGCAGGTCAAACGATTCAAAAGGCTCGATCTAGCCTTATCTGCGTATAATGCTGGACCAACTAAGGTGTCAAAGGTTATGGCCATTCCAAGAATCGGCGAAACGGAATACTATGTAAAAACAATAATAGAAAGATACTCTAAAATCAGGAAAAATGCCTTAGAATATAATCTTTTGTTACAACAAACGGAGTAGATAAACTGTTCGGCTTATTCGAAGCATAATCCACCATTTTTTCTGTATCAACACCAGAGAGAAGCTTTATTAGCCTGTCCCCCAAAACGTCTTTGATTGAATCGACGATAGAAAAATGAAGCTCTTTTTCTATATTTCTTATTACATCTATCTTTTCAACACCTTTACCCTCACACATCATCAAATATCGAGGGATAAGCAACGCATTGGCAAGACCATGTTGAATCCCATGTACGTTGGTAAGATAATACCCAAGAGCGTGTAGTATCGTGGTCCCTGTATGCAAGATAACAGCACCAGAAAGGGAAGATGCAAATAGAAGCTTGCTTAGATTCAACTTTTTTGAGTTTGAATAGCTCTTAAGGTTAGTCAGGATAAGCCTCATAGCCTCAATAGCAAGAATATCTGAGAATGGATTTGATCTTTTGGAAAGATACCCTTCCATTGCATGGCTGAAAGCATCGTAAACTGTCCATAACAATAATGTCTCATCCAACGATTTTAAATATTCCGACCACAACATAGCATACTTAGGAAAAAGATCCGGCTTCTTGAAATTCACTTTATCCATTTTTTCAAGATCTGTTATTATACTGTAATGATTCATTTCAGAACCTGTACCACAGGTGGTGGGTACTGCAAGAAGCGGTATAGGTTTTTCATAGTTATTGTCAGCCATAAGCTCATAAAAGGGCCTATTATTTGTGGCAAAGATGGAGCAGGCTTTACCTGCATCCAGTGCACTTCCACCACCAAAAGCAATAACTTTCTCAACCTTTGAATCCCTTAAAAATCTACCACCTTTGATAACTTCATTGATCCTAGGATTTTCACTAATATCATCATAAAAAAAGAACTCTTTATCTGGAAATCTTTTTAAAAGAAATTCCTTAAAGCCAGTTTTTAAAATTGCCACTTTACCGGACACAACCCCTATACGACAGGAATCCGATAGAAAATCGGATAATACTTCGTAAGGATCTTTTTCAACAAAAACCTTAACCGGGCTATGGAAGAAAAAAGATTCAGACATCTAAAAAATTACCGTCTTTATATATAAGTTTACCATTTTTATAAACTTCCCCACCATGTTTCATACTCTTTATCAGATCCCAATGCAAACCCGACTGATTTTTCCCACCAGCCTCAGGATAAGAAGAGCCAATGGCAAGATGTATTGACTTACCTATTTTTTCATCAAACAGTATATTTTTACTGGGGAATGTTATCGACTCATTTAAACCAAAAGCTATCTCCCCCACATATCTTGAGCCTTCATCTGTATCCAACATCTTCTGCAAAAACTGATCACCTTTTTCGGCGCTGGCTTTTACAACTTTACCCTTTTCAAATTTAAGATATACACCAGAAACTTCCACCCCCATAAATGAAGTTGGGATATCAAAATATATCTCACCATTTGCACTATCCTCAACTGGACTTGTAAATACCTCTCCATCTGGTAGATTGTGTCTTCCGCTGCAATTTATCCATTTTCTACCTTCGGTTCTTAATACAAAATCGGTTTTTTCACCAATGATTCTTAGCTCAACGGTATCAGACATAAGTTCAACTATCTTCTTCTGTATACTGTCAACCTCTTTCCAGGCTTCCACCGGATCTTCCTCATCCAACTTACAGGCCATCTTTATAAAGTCAGCATAATCATCAAGACTCATCTCTGCATCCTGAGCCATTGCATATGTTGGATAAGGGGCAATTACCCATCTAAATTCCCCTCTGGCTTCCCTTTCAAACATTATATCTTTTAATACTTTGGTGGTTTTTTTGTGGATAGCTACCTTTGTAGGGTCCACATTACTCAATTGTTTGGTATTTGCTTCAGAATCGATATGGATAACAGCATTCAGCGTCTTGGATGTTGTAAGCATTATTTCTGGTAGCATCTCCAATATACTTTTATCGGCGTATTTATAAAATGTGTAAAGCTGCTCATTAAAGCTCATTCTAAGAAGAGGGTAAGCCTTCTTCATTAAGATATATTTATACAATACTTTTATAAAGGGTTCAGCGCAGCTTTCACCCCTTATCTCCACAACATCACCTTCTTTTATCTGAAGGCTATAGTCACAAACAAGTCTTGCCAGCTTCTCTTCAAAACCAAACATATTATTCTCCAAAGGTTTTTAGAATTCTACTTCTTGTGGGATGTCTTAATTTTCTGAGGGCTTTAGCCTCAATCTGTCTTATACGCTCTCTAGTGACGTTAAACTTTTTCCCCACTTCTTCAAGCGTATGATCAGATGAACAATCTATACCAAAACGAAGCCTCAACACAGAAGCCTCCCTTGGTGAGAGGGTGTCTAGTATCTGTTTTGTATGTTCACTCAATTTAAGATATACAACCTCATCAAGTGGATTCCTTGATTTTTTATCTTCAATAAAATCACCCAAAGAGCTATCCTCATCTTCCCCAATGGGTGTTTCAAGTGATACCGGTTCTTTGGCAATTCTAAGAACTTTTTTTACCTTTTCCACAGGTACATCCATCTTTTCAGATATCTCTTCAGGCGTGGGCTCCCTGCCAAGATCCACCTGCAGCTGTCTTGATATCTTCATCATTTTATTTATGGTCTCTATCATGTGAACAGGAATTCTAATGGTTCTGGCCTGGTCTGCAATGGCCCTTGTAATTGCCTGTCTGATCCACCAGGTGGCATATGTAGAAAATTTATAACCCCTCTGATATTCAAATTTCTCAACAGCCTTCATAAGACCAATATTCCCTTCCTGAATGAGATCCAAAAACTGCAGCCCCCTATTCGTATATTTCTTTGCAATGCTTACCACAAGTCTTAAGTTTGACTGTATAAGCTTTGTTTTATACAGCTCGGTCTTTGTCATATTGTTTGTTAACATTTCATGTAAGGCGTCCAATTCACTACGGCTATAACCCAAAAGTTTTATATTTTTTTGGGCTTTTAGTTGTATGCTTTTAAATTTTGCTATGAGATTCTGGATATCCCTTTGGGAAAGATGTCTAACTTCACAAGCCTCAAGCTTTTTAGGATCTAAATGGATATAATCTATATTCTCTTCTCTGTATTTAAATATATCGGCAATCTTTTTGAGATCTTTTTCATACTGATTAAGCTCCTCATACGTAGTAGAAATCTCTTTGGCAAGGTTGCATATCAGTGAATAATTCACTTTTATCTTTAAGAGCTGCCTTGCAACGTCGTCTAAAATTTCAATCATCTGTTTTTTTGTTGCTTCTATCCTTTCCTGTTTTTTCATCGTGCGGATCTTTTTGCACGTCTTAATGGCCTCAGAGATCTTTAAACATGTATCATCAAGAATGGATAGGTATTCATCTCTAATTTTTAGATCCCTTTCATCTTTTAATCTCTTTAACTCTTCCTCGTCCACTTCATCAATATCGATCTCATCTTCCACATTTATATCTTCAAAATCCACCAAATCTTTAAGCTTAAAATTACCATTTTTGATATCTTCAACTATAGTCAAAAACTTTTCAGCTGCATAGATAAATGATAGAGTATTAATAATAACTTCCCTTTGGCCATTTTCAATCTCTTTAGCAACCTCCGTCTCTTCCTCTCTACTCAGAAGAGGAATATTCCCCATCTCCCTTAGATAAAGTTTAACCGGATCATCAAACGAAAGCCCCTCTTCGAGATTTTCGTCAATTATAATCTCTTCTGACTCCAAATCATCAAGCTCCACCTCCTCCTCTTCAATGATCGGAGCAGCTATCACAGGAGCAGCGGAATTTCTATTATCAATAACATCTATTTTAAGCTGTTTTAACCTGACCAAAATCTCCTCAAGTATATCGGGTAAAAGTACATCTTCAGGAATCATCTCATTGATCTCATCAAATGTAAGAAAACCTTTTTCCTTCCCTAAAGCAATAAGAGGTTTTAAATCAGGCAGCTTAACTTTCTTAGACATCAATCATGCCTCCAATATGTTGTATTTACTTAAATCTTTTGTTAGCTTATCTATCTTCTTAAGAATGTCCAACGACTTTGAAGTATCACCGGCAGATTTTGATAATTCATCACGTAGCTTTTTTATTTCATTAGACTTGTAATTATATATGAGCTTCTCTTTGTTAATTATAGCCACCTTGTAAGGCTCTTCAAAAACTCTACACGATACAAGATAGCTGATCAACTCACCCACCTCATCGTCGTTGAAAAGGGCATCAATATTACCAGAATTATTCAAATTGTCAACAATCTTTTCAAAAATTCGCCGTCTATCGTCTTGAAGAAAGTATTCTTTTTCTATTCCATCTATAACACCGGATACAACTTCTTCATCATTTATTTGCATAAGGGCAGAGAGAAAATCATCCTCATAAATATATTTTATACTTTTTTGGTTATTTTGCAATTTTTTTATGTTCTTATTTTTATATATAATTTCAAAATCTATATTAAAAATATCTTTAATCTTAGTAAGATAGATGTTTTTTAGATTTGCTTCCGGAAAATTATCCAGTTTTTTAATAAGAGATTTGAAATTTGAGGCTCTGACAGACAGAGATCCCTCTTTTTTAGAATAAATTTCCGCCATAAGTATCAAAAGATCTTTCCTCTTTGAAATACAATCATCAAATATCTCTTTATCTTTCAATAGCAAGCTATCAGGATCTTCCCCTTTTGGCAAAAAAACAACCTCAGGTATTGTATTTATTGCCACAAAAGGTTCTATAGTCCTATAGGCAGCATTTATCCCCGCCTGATCCCCATCAAAGACAACAATCGGGTTTTCGGCATATCTCTTTATTAGCATAGCCTGTTCAATAGTAAACGCTGTCCCCATCGAAGATACAACATTTTTATAACCCTTACTCCACATCCGGATAACATCAAAATACCCTTCCACCACAAATAGACTTTTCTGGGATAAGGCAAATTCTTTTGCTTTGTCCAGATTGTATAAAAGCGACCCTTTTTTAAATATCGGAGTCTCAGGAGAATTTATATATTTGGGATCTTCACCAACTAAATCTCTTCCGGAAAAGGCTATCACCTCACCAAACTGATCTTTTATGGGGAATAAAAGTCTTCCAGCCATCTTAAAAATATTTTTACCATCTCTATAATAGAAAAGTCCAGATTTTTTAATCACATCAATGCTATATTTTTTTAAAATGGAATCAAGGTTAAACCCTTTAGGTATTATCCCAAGCCCAAATTCAGTTATCTCTAACTCAGAAAATCCCCTTTTTAAGACATATTCAAGACAAAATTTTCCAGGTTCTTCAAAGAGATATTTTTGTGATAGGAGTTGGATATCCAGATGAAGTTGCTTTAAAAATACCAAAGATTTATCAACCTTTTCTGTTTTTTCAAAATCGATTCCGGCTTTTGCGGCAAGCATTCTTAACGCATCAACATAACTTAAGTTGTTGTATTTCATAACAAAAGTAATCAGATTTCCTGCCGCACCACAGCCAAAACAGTGGAACAATCTCTTGGATGGAGTCACTATAAAAGATGGTGTTTTTTCATTATGAAAAGGACATAACCCCTTGTAATAACTACCATATCTTTTTAGATCTACATACTGGGATATATAATCTGCAATATCTATTCTATCTAAAATTATATCTCTGACATCATTCATATAGAAATATAATATAGACAAAAAAAAATTTTTCAAATATATTTTTTTCATGTTACAGATTAAAAACCTTACAATAAAGATTGAAAAAAATTTCATACTCAGAGATCTATCGATGGAAATAAAACCTGGTGAGATTTTAGGTATAGCTGGCGAATCTGGATCCGGAAAAACCGTATTGGCTAAATATATTTTAGGATTATTGGGATACCCCTTTGAGATAATTTCTGAAAAAATGCTATTTGAAAGTGTGGATTATAGTAGCGTTAAATCTAAGGAGAAATTGCGGGGTAGAATGGTATCGATGATATTTCAGAACCCCACCACTTCTTTAAACCCTGTTTTAACAATTGGTGATCAACTGATTGAAACAATTAAGCTTTACAACAGGGGTATTGACTATAAAAGTAAAGCGGTGGAACTTTTGAAAGCTGTGGAAATTGATAACCCCGAGCATAGGCTTAATAGCTACCCCCACAATCTAAGTGGCGGTATGAACCAGAGGGTCATGATAGCCATGGCACTTGCCTCCAATCCAAAACTATTAATAGCAGATGAGCCCACCACAGCCCTTGACGTAACAATACAAAATGAGATAATAAAACTATTGCTGAAGCTCAACAGAGATCAGAAACTATCAATTATATTCATCTCCCATGACCTGAAGTTATTACAATCAATCGCAGATAGAATTGTGATACTATATGCAGGTGAAATTTTAGAAGATCTGTCCGGAGATGACCTTTATAAAAATATAATAAAACATCCATATACCTATCTACTTAAAAAATCTGTCCCCAATATCAAGGAAGATGTCGATTTTCTAAAAGTAGTTGAAGGGTATATACCTAAAAACACAGATTGTTTTGATAATTCATGTATTTTTCACACAAGATGCCCCTATGTAAAGGAACTTTGCCAAATAAAAAAACCAGATTTTCAAAATAATGTTAGGTGCCATTTCCCATTATGTCAAAGCTAATTTTTATAACTGGCATAGACACTGGAGTGGGTAAAACTTATGCAACAGGTTTAATAGCAAAAGGCCTTATTAATATGGGATTTAAAACAATCACAATGAAACCTATCCAGACGGGCTGCGATAATTTTTCAGAAGATATTATTGAACATAGAAAATTATCTGGATCAGAATTAACACCATATGATCTAGATAAAATAACATCCCCATACATCTTCAAATACCCGGCATCCCCACACCTATCGGCAAAGCTTGAAAACAAAAAGATCGATATAAACGTTATTGTAAAAAACATTGAACTATTACAAAACAACTTTGATTATATACTTATTGAAGGTGCGGGTGGACTGATGGTACCAATAAATGACAGTTTTTTGATGATAGACTTAATAAAAAAGATAAATGCTGACACGATATTAGTATCAACGCCAAAATTAGGTAGCATCAATCACACCCTTTTATCCATTGAGGCCCTGACAAGTAGAAATATAAAAATAATAGCTATCCTTTACAATCTTTTTTACAACTTAGACCAAACAATAACAGACAATACATTAGATACAATAAAACAGTTCCATAGAGGAATCCCAATTTTCAAATTCTTCAAAGAAATAGAAGATCCGTTTTTTAGTGTTATTTCAAATAACAAAAAAGTAACCATTTAAGCAAATGAGCTTATCAACTTTTCACTTGAATTATATCAGAAAACATATTATTCTTTAGCCCATGCAGAGATATAAAGCACTGGCAAGAAAATACAGACCACAAAATTTTGACGAAATTGTAGGTCAGGAATTTGTAGTTAAGACGTTAAAAAATGCCATTGAACTTGGTAGGATCTCCCATGCATACCTCTTTACAGGTCCAAGAGGTATCGGAAAAACTACGGCGGCGAGAGTTTTTGCCAAAGCTGTAAACTGTCTTAACCCTATTGGTGTAAACCCCTGTAATCAATGTAGCAATTGCATTGAGATTAATAATGGAACATCAGTGGATGTTATTGAAATAGACGGTGCATCCAACAGAAAAGTGGAAGAAGCGAGAAATATAAGGGAAAATGTCCGAATACTCCCCATAAACAACAAATACAAAGTATATATTATAGATGAAGTTCATATGCTCACCGAAGAGGCGTTTAATGCTCTTTTAAAAACATTAGAAGAGCCTCCTGATTACGTAATATTCATCCTTGCCACAACAGACGCCCACAAAATCCCTATGACCATCCTATCCAGATGTCAAAAGTACGATTTTAAAAAAATTCCAAACAACTACATGAGGGATTACCTTTTGTCTATAATGGAAAAAGAAGGGATAAGCTGTGACAATGACTCCCTAAATTTGATAATAAGAAACTCAGATGGGTGTATGAGGGATGCACTATCTCTAATTGATCAGCTGGTGGCATTTACAGGTGGCAATATAACCTATGAAAATACCAGCGAAATCCTTGACCTTTCAGAGCAAAAGTTAGCCGATGACATCTTCGAAGGAATTGTAAATGGCGACACAAATAATCTTTTTGACCTTATCGACGAATTTTCCAGAAAAGGGATTGATTATCAATTTGCATTGGAAACTTTCATAACCCACACACGTAATCTACTACATGGTCTAACAGGCGGATTTTCAGATAAAACTTTAACCAGAGATGAAATAGATTTTTACGAAGGACTAAAACCAAAGCTTAATCTTAATAAGTTATTTGGGATATTTCAGATCTTCCAGAAAACACTATCAGAAATGCGTTATCTACAGATGGAAAAATATATCTTCGAATTTGGAGTATTCAAAGCTGCAAATATTGATAAATTAATCCCTACAGATCAGATACCAACGATTACAGTTAGAGAACCTGATAAATCTGAATATAATGTAAACAAACCGTCAGCAGCTCACCCCCCAGCCCTTTCCGACATTCAGAAAACATGGAAAGGTTTTATAAAACATCTTGAAACAATAAACCCCGCAATTGCAGCCCAATGCGGTTATGGATCAATATCAGAGATGAATAACAAATACATTCTGTCATTTTCTGAAAAAGACAAATTTTACTACAACATGCTGACAAAGCCTGAAAAGAAGCAGATTTTAGAAAAAAATTTTAAAAGCTATTTTGGTAATGATAAAGACATCTCAATTGTATTAGAAAATAATATAGAAAAAAAAAGTCTGATAAAAACTGAATCTGAGATCAGATCTTTTCAAGATGAACTCCTGAAGAAAGAGGTGGAAAACAATCCAGTGATTAAAAAATTTATACAGGTTTTTGATGCAGAGATTGAGAAAATAGAACAAATTGATAATAAAAATAAATAGGAGGAAAGATGAATATCCAGGCTATAATGAAACAGGCAAAAATAATGCAAAAAAAGATGGAAGAAGTTCAGTCGGAAGTGGCAAAAGAAACAGTTGAGGCTACAGCTGGTGGTGGAATGGTTAAGGCAGTATTCAACGGAAAAGCAGAATTAATAGGGATAACTATCGATAAAGATGTGGTAAACCCTGAGGATGTTGAGATGCTTCAGGATTTAATTGTTGCTGCTGTAAATGAAGGTATAAAAAAGGCACAAAATCTATTAAGCGAAAGGATGTCAAAACTTACAGGTGGTTTAGGAATTAATTTTCCGGGCATGTTTTAATTAATGATCTATTCCAAATCTTTTGACAGATGTATAAAAGAGCTATCAAAATTACCTGGCATAGGGAAAAAGACAGCTTTACGCCTATCCATGCAACTTTTAAAGATGAATCAAAAAGATGTTGAGGATATCGCAAACGCCATCATAGATCTTAAAAAAAATACAAGATTCTGTATCAGATGTGGTGCAATGGCGGAGGGGGAAGTATGCCCGATTTGCACCGATAACAACCGTGATAAGCAGATCATTTGTGTTGTGGAAGAGGCAAAAGATGTTTTTTTAATCGAAGTATCCGGTAAGTACAACGGTGTATATCATGTATTAGGAGGTAGACTTGCCCCCCTTGATGGTATAAACCCTGATGATTTGAGGATAAAAGAGCTTCTTGAAAGAATAAGAGAAGATAATGTAAAAGAGGTTATTCTGGCCACAAACCCTGACGTAGAGGGGGATACTACGGCAATATTCTTAAAAAAGTTGATAAGTAAAAATTTTAATATTAAAATCACTAGGATAGCCACCGGTGTTCCGATTGGTGGTTATCTTGAATATACTGACGAAATTACTATATTAAAATCACTTGAGAATAGAAGAGAGATGTTGTAAAATATGTTATAAGTTCCCTTATGGGGTGTCATTTATGCAAGATTTTTTATGGTCAAACGATGGTGAAATAATAAAAAGACTCCAGAATAAGATCGAACAGCTTAAGCTGGAGGCTAATTCAAAGGCAACATTTTTGATTGATAAAAGTGGTCAGATGGTGGCAAGCTCAGGGGATTCTAATGAATTTGATGCCACATCTCTAGCTGCTTTAGTGGCTGGTAATGTTGCAGCTACTGATGGTATAGCTAAGCTTCTTGGGGAAAAAGAATTTTCGGTTCTTTTTCATGAAGGGGAAAACGAACATCTCAATATTACTCTTGTGGATGGAAAACTTATATTGGTGGTATTGTTTGATGATAGCACATCTTTAGGGCTTGTGAGGCTAAAAATGAAAAAGTATGTAAAAATTATTGCAGATATTCTAAATGAATCAAGCCCCAATAATTCAATCCATCAGGATATCTTCAGTGACATTACCGATGAAGATATCGAAAAAATGTTTCGTAAGGGGTCGTAAATATGTCTTTTATAAACTATGCCACCAAAGAAATCAATTTTAAAATTGTGTATTATGGTCCAGGGCTTTGTGGAAAAACAACAAATCTTCAATATATCTATGATCAAACTGATCCCACTCAAAAGGGAAAAATGATCTCCCTTTCTACAGAAACAGAAAGAACGCTATTTTTTGACTTTATGCCCCTTAAATTGGGGGAAATAAAAGGTTTTAAAGTAAGACTTCATCTATATACAGTACCTGGCCAGATCTTTTACGATGCAAGTAGAAAATTGATCCTAAAAGGAGCAGATGGTGTAGTATTTGTGGCTGATTCACAGAAAGATAGAATGGATGCAAATCTTGACAGCCTTGAAAATCTTATAGACAACCTGAGAGAAAACGGGTTTGATTACAATACCATTCCCCTTGTAATGCAGTGGAATAAAAGGGATTTACCGGATATTGAATCTGTAGAGGTTATGGAAGAGATGTTAAACAAACGGAAAGTGGAGTCGTTTGAAGCTGTCGCAATAAAAGGTATTGGAGTATTTGAAACATTAAAATCGATCTCCAAGGCAGTTATGATGAAAATGAAATAAGGAGAGATAGTGGCAAGAGAGATAATAATAAATTCCACTCCAAATGAAACAAGAGTCGCAGTTTTAGAAAACAACAGCCTTTCGGAAATATTCTTAGAAAGGGCAAAAAATAAAGGGATCGCAGGGAATATATACAAGGGTAAAGTGGTAAAAGTTTTACCCGGAATGCAGTCTGCTTTTATAGATATAGGGCATGAAAGGGCAGCATTCTTACACGCCGGCGATCTATATATCGATGATTCCGAAAACTTTTCTCTTCTGGAAGATAGAATTGCTGAAGTGGAAGATTTAGATCTTGAAAATGGCAATAAGATCTATGTCCCGATAGAGGATTTGATACAGGAGGGACAGGAGATCATCGTACAGGTTGCAAAAGAGCCCATAGGACAGAAGGGTGCAAGACTCACCACCCACATTACCATACCGGGTAGATATTTAGTGCTGATGCCTTCCTATAACCACGTGGGAATTTCGAGAAAAATCGAAGACGATAAAGAAAGGGAAAGGCTGAAAAATATACTTTTAAATATAAAGCCTGCAAATGTTGGGCTTATAGCAAGAACTGTTTGCGAAAATTCCAGTGAGGAAGATCTCAAAGCCGACTTGAATTACCTTTTGAAAACCTGGGAAAAGGTATCCACAAAATCAAAAGAACCTGGTGCTCCAAAGCTGATATATGAAGAGCTGGATCTTCTTTTCAGAACGGTTAGGGATCTTGCAAATGACGAAGTGAGAAAAATCATTGTAGACACCAAATCGGATTATCTACGCATTAAGTCATTCGTAAAAGAGTATTTATCCAACAATCATATAACAATAGAACTCTACGAAAATGACATGCCTATTTTTGATTATTACAACATAGAGATAGAAATAAGCAGACTCCTTGAAAGGCGTGTCTGGCTGAAATCCGGGGGTTATATAGTAATTGACCAAACCGAAGCACTGACGGTAATTGATGTAAACACAGGAAAATTTGTGGGAAAGAGAAACTTTGATGAAACGATATTAAAAACCAATATCGAAGCTGCAAAAGAGATAGCCTGGCAGATGAGACTGAGGAATTTAGGTGGTATTATCATCGTGGATTTCATAGATATGGAAAAAGAGGAACATAAGGAGAAAGTTCTTCAAACTCTTCTGCAGGAAATGAAAAAAGACCGTGCTAAAGCATCGGTGGTTAATATATCACCTCTTGGTCTATTTGAAATAACACGCAAAAGAGTTCAGGATAGCCTGAACAAAATGCTTACCGAACCTTGCCCCTACTGTGATGGCAGAGGCGTCGTAAAATCAAAATTGACAATTTGTTATGATATTCTAAGGGAGATCAGAAGATTAGCTCCTTATTTCTCCAATAAAAAGATTTTCGTTGAAGCACATCCGGATGTGGCGGATATAATTTTAAATAATGAAAGAGAAAATATAGATGAAATCGAAGTGATGTTCCAATTATCCATAGAAATAAAGCCCAACTCAAGATACCATATGGAGCATTACGAAGTAATACCATTAGAGAAAGCTTGATGTACAATAGAAAAGATTCATTTTACAAAAAAGCAAAACAGGAAGGGTATAGATCAAGGGCATCCTATAAGCTTCTGGAATTAAACCAGAAATATAAACTATTTAAAAAAAATGATGCTGTGCTTGATGTGGGAGCCGCCCCAGGCGGCTGGAGTCAGGTGGCGCTTCAATTGCTGGGGGAAAAAGGTATACTGGTGGCTGTTGATATATTGGATCTAACTCCTATAAATGATAAGCGATTTCACTTTATAAAAGGGGATCTAAGAGATGAAAATACTCTATTAGAGATATCAAAACATGCCAGTTCGTTTGATGTAGTAATTTCAGACATCGCACCCAACACAACAGGTCAAAAATTTGTTGATCACCAAAATAGTATTAATCTTATAAAGATAGTTATCAATTTTACCAGAAAAACTCTTAAAAAAAATGGTATACTTCTGTTTAAGCTTTTTGATGGTGAAGAGAGGGAGTTACTTGTGAAAGACCTGAAAGAATTATTTGAAGATATAAAGATTATAAGACCTGATGCCACTCGAAAAAATTCATTCGAGATATATATTTTATGTAAAGGGTATAAACTTGGATAGAGATTATTTAAATTCGTTAATCGATAAATTGTTAAAAAGTGACATTTCAAAAGATCAGTTTATTACCCATCTAACAGGCATTTTTTCTGATGAATTTAAATTTGATACGAATCGTAAATTAAGGTTGGGATTTCATGAATTTATATTCGGCGAATCTAAAACTATAAACCAGCTTATAGAGATAATAAGTTCACTGAAAAAAAATGGATCGCCATTTATTTGTACTAAACTTAGCGATGAAAAAATAGACACAATTTTAAAAAGATTTCCAGAAGTGGAAGCTATACCAGAAGCCGGCATGGTCAGATATTTTTTCACACCACCATCAACACAAAAAGGGGAAGTGGCAATCGTCACAGCAGGTTCATCCGATATCCCTATAGCAAAAGAAGCCATGTTTACCCTTGATAGTTGCGGAATAAAATCAAAAATTTTTGCAGATGTGGGTGTAGCTGGCGTCCACCGTTTTTTTAATATAAAAGAACAACTATACTCTTACGACGTTTTAATTGTAGTTGCTGGAATGGAGGGGGCACTACCTTCCCTCGTGGCTGGCTTATTCCCTCAACCGATCATTGCTGTCCCCACATCCATTGGTTATGGAACAGCATTAAACGGTTTTACGGCTCTATTTGCTATGCTTACCAGCTGCGCCAATGGTGTGACAGTGGTAAATATAAACAACGGTTTTGGTGCTGCCATGGCAGCCTTTAGAATATTACAAAATAAATACCGGGAGGATACAGATGTTTGAAAAACTTATTTCTACCCTAAACAGAACCATAATACCACAAACTTCCCCAGTGGCGGTGAAAATAATAAAGGAAGCTATAGAACTTCCAAAAATAAAAATTACAAATAAAAAGATGACGATCTGCCAGCAAATTGCCTACGCCAGATACTATGGATGGTCTACCCTTGCAACAAAGGAAAATAGTTTTTGCGTCCTTGGAGCATCCTGTAGCGGTCTTATAAAAACCCCAGAAAGGGTTTTAAATGGTGAGGTAAACTGCTCAATATATCAGAAAGATCTCAATGCTGCGAAAAAAATGCAGGCATCTATGCCCCGGATAGACTATGGAACGATTCAGGTTTTAACTTATCCGATAACAAGACCATTAGAAGGGGTAAAGCCGGATATTATAGTACTTTATACAAACTCCGCCCAGACAATGAGATTTATACAGGCATTCCTTTATAAAGAAGGTGGAGAATTCACATTCAAAACCTCCGGAGATGCTGGCGTATGTTCGAGGGGAGTGGCAGAGGTTTATAATACCAATAGACCTAATATCGAAATACCCTGTCTGGGGGATAGACGATTTGCTATGGCACAAGATTATGAAATTATCGTATCTTTCCCCTTTGATTATATTGATGAACTGGTGGAAGGTCTAGAAGCTACCCACAAAAGTGGTATAAGGTATCCAATACCCTTCCAATTACCTGAAATATGTGATTTACCTCATGATTACATAACTGACAGCAAAGATTTATAGGAGAATTTATGATGGAAAAAAAGATATTCCGACAATACGACATAAGAGGAATTGTACCTGATCAATTTAATGCAGATATTTTAAAAATTATCGGTAACACATTTGGACAAAAGTTGAAAAAAGAACTAAACAAAGTACCGGTCGTATCTGTGGGAAGGGATGTAAGATTATCCTCAAATGATCTTTTCAAAGGACTTACAGCGGGAATTACCGATGCCGGCTGCAATGTGATAAATTTAGGCATTGTCCCCACACCTGTGACATATTTTTCGTCATTCAAACTACACACAGATGCCTTTATGATGATCACAGGAAGCCACAACCCACCAGAATATAATGGATTAAAATTTGGAATAGGTAAAGATACTGTACACTCAGAAGGAATTACAGATTTGTACAATGATATCATCAATGGAAAATATCTAATTTCTGATAAAAAAGGAAATATAAAAGATTACGACATCATTTCAGATTATATACAGTTTTACGAAGAAAACTTTGGCGAATTAAAAGAAAAGATCAATTCAATTAAAGGTGTAAAGGTCGTAATCGATGCTGGAAATGGTGCCGCATCCCTTGTGGCTCCTGAAATTTTTAACCTACTCGGTGTAGATGTGGTAAAACTATACTGTGATCCGGATGGTAGATTCCCCAATCATCACCCTGATCCGACGGTGGAGGAAAACCTTGAGGATGCAAAGAGAGCTGTAAAAATACATAAAGCAGATTTTGCAGTTGCATTCGATGGTGATGCCGATAGAATAGGAGTTTTAGATGAGTCTGGCAATATTATATGGGGGGATATCCTTCTTTTTATTTACGCCATGGAATTAAACAAAAGATACGAAAAACCTAAGATTATAGCTGATGTAAAATCATCAAAATTACTATTCGATATGCTTAATAAGATAGGTGCAGAAGGGATAATGTGGAAAACAGGTCACTCTTTGATAAAACAGAAATTAAAAGAGACAGGTGCCGAACTTGCCGGAGAAATGAGTGGACACATATTTTTTAAAGATCGATTTTTCGGTTTTGATGATGCAATCTATGCTGCTGTGAGATTTCTTGAAGCCTATGTAGATAATAAATTAGAAAGAAAATTAGAAAAATGCTCTGATTTGATAAAAGATCTTCCAAAAGTATACAACACCCCAGAAATAAGATTTGAATGTGATGATGATAAAAAATTTAAAATCGTGGATAAATTATCAGAAAATTTTAATGACTATTTAAAAAATGGCAAGTTTGGGATAAAATCGATTATATCGATAGATGGGGTCCGTGTAAATTTTGACAAAGGTTGGGGGCTCATCAGGGCGAGCAATACTCAGCCGGTTCTTGTGATGCGTTTTGAAGCAGAAAATAGAAAAGCTATGAACAGATATAAAAAGATTTTTGAAGATGAGCTTACTAAAATAAATATATAGTCCAAATCTACTCAGGGCTAATATCCAAAGCTCTGAGTACTTTTATCATCAATATATTATAAAATTCACAAATTTTACTTAAAATCTAAGGCAGATTTGGTGATGGTTTACCGATGAAGTACCCCTGTGAATAAGTTATCCCAAGATTTTTCATCTCGTCTAAGAGTTCCTTACTCTCAACATACTCTGCAATTGTTTTTATGTCAAACTCTCTTGCTATTATACTCAATGTTTTTACCAGTATATGATCTTTTCTATCGTTTAGTATATTTCTTACAAATTCCCCTTCTATTTTTATAAAATCTACGGGAAACCTTCTAAGATATTGAAAAGAGCAGAAACCTGACCCAAAATCATCTATAGCAAATTTAAAACCTTCCACTCTGAGATTGGCAATAAACTTCTCCAGCAAGGATAGATTCTTTACAGTCTCACGCTCGGTGATCTCGAAAACTATTCGTGATCTATCAAAATTATACTCTTTTGTTATCCGCATCACTTCAGGTATAAATTCACTCATCACAAGAGATCTTGGTGATAGATTTACAAACAGCAAACCCTTAAAATTAGATTTTACAACTTCTATTATGGCATTCTCAAGTAGAATTATATCCAATCTTGAAATAAGGTTTATTTTTTCAGCAATCTCTATAAATTCATAGGCATTTAAAATACCTTCCGGAGTATCAATTCTGCTTAACACTTCACAGCATTCTATTACCCCAGTGGAATTTCTTATGATAGGCTGGAAATATGGTAAGATTCTTCTTTCGTTCACCGCCTTTGTTACAATTATCGTCTTCTCAGTAATAGCTTTAAAAACCTCATAGACCTCTTCCTGTGTAGGTATAACCACAAGGTTTTTACCCTCATCTTTGGCTCTTTTTAGGACGTTATCGGCAAAGATAAAAAGATCTTTGGCATTATCTGCATGATCTGGATATATAGCTATCCCAGCAGAAATAGTTAACCTTATATCCTTATCATCAACCGATTTGAAAGTATGGGCAAATACTGTATCCTGAATCCTTTTACCCACATTAAAAGCCTGCTCTTCACCAGCATCTGGAAGAATTGCCACAAATTGATCCCCACTATATCTTGCAAGAATATCCCCTTTTCTAAGACATTGCCTTATAATACCAGCCATCTCAGAAATGATGTAATCACCAATAGAATGTCCGTAAGAATCGTTTATGGACTTAAAATTATCTATGTCCACCAGAAGAATCGAAAACTTATAATTATTTCGGGAAGCCCTACCTACCTCATACCCCAAAACTTCCCAGAATACCCTTTGATTGAAAAGGTTTGTGAGGGGGTCTCTTGTTGTGTAGTACTCAAGCTGTTTGGTATATTTCGCCATTGCTTTCACAGATCCAACCACATTCATAAGAGTGGCAAGAATACCTTCAATGACTAATCCATGTATATTATCCATTGCCATTTCAGAGTGTACACCAATCCCCACAACCCCACCAATTCTGGGTGCATCCAGAATGAGAGATTTAGTCTGTATAGCTATATCTTCCTCAGTAAGCTCTTTTAGGTAAGAATTATTATCAGCGATATTATGCTCCAACCTCAAGTCAGTCACATCACTAAAAAAGCTAACGTTTTCCTTAATCTTCTTAGTTATAAATTTTTCAGTCAATTCTATTGTATTTAAAGACGGCTTTTTAAGCCAGAATATCTCAAGTGACAACATCTCATCATCAACCTTAAAAAGGGAAAATATTGCATACGTTTCCATCAACTTGTTAACTTCCAAAAGTAAATTTTTTACAGTTTCTTTCCAGTCTTTTATAACCTCAGATGTGATAATAAACTTTTCAAGGATTTTGATCTCAAATTCAAGGATATCTTTATCAACAGCAAAATTTCTTATTTTTTGGGTAAGATCGTTAATATGCTCCACAACTTTATTAAACTCAACAAATCCAAAATCTATGGGCTCCACTGATACTTTCTTTAAATCTTTTACAGTATTAACATTTTCAACAATCGTAGCCAATCTATTGAATTTCATTCTGAGTTTTTTAGAAATATACCTGGATAAAAAGAATGCGAAAATCAAAGGTATCGGGAAGAGAATAAAAAAGTAAAATATCATCTTTCTATTAAATTCTTTAAATAAAGGCTTCAAATCATAATTAATTGTCAAAATGGCCAGTATATCTCCTACTTTTTCATTTTGGTGACAGGACATACAGTTTTCAGTAAGCTTTAGTGGGTAAGCATAGACAAGATAATCTTTTCCTTTCATAAAATATTTTTCAGAATTTTTATAAGCAAAAGTTGCAGCTTCGGAAGATTCATAGTATTTAAACTTTTTTCCTTTCTTTTTAACACCATAGATTTCAAGAGTATAAGGGTAACCATACTTACTACCATCATACTCTTTCACAAAACGTTTCAACTCCCCCTGTTTGAAATCTTTATTCATAACATCAATAATTGATCTATTTAGATTTGTAGAGATAACATCAGATGTTACAAAAAAATTCTTCAGAGAAAGGTTATAGCAGAGAAACAAAGAGACACCTACACCTATACTGAATCCTGCAAAAGATATGAAAAAAGTACCAAACCAGATTAAAAAATTAATACTCTTAAACCGATTAAAATTAAACGTATGCTACCTCATCTTTACATCAAATATTTCTAAGAGATGCATGGTTTGCAAACTCTTATAGAGCTCAGGAGAACCAACTTTAATATGCACAAAAACTTTATCATAGTTTACCAGCTTCATAAAAAAACCTAAAAGGGATGACATAATGGTCTTGGAGTCAATGAAATCCACAAAGATATCCTTAACGCCATTTGCCACAAGCTCATTTATTGTATCTCTTATTTTTGTATAATCCTCCAGTGAGGATAGGTTCCCTTTTATCGAAACCTCATTTTGTCCTACGATATTAACTGTTATCGGATCCATATCAGCCTCCATTATCTATTAAAGTTTTTAAAATCTCAAGCTCATTTTTATACGTATGGATGTCTGAGACAGGAGTTTCGAGGATACCCAACATATTATCGAATCTTTTATCGTTTACCAACTTCCTAAAAAACTCCAATCCCAACAAACCCTTTCCTATGAGTTCATGCCTATCAACCCTACTCCCTAAACCTTTTTTTGTATCGTTTATATGAAAAACTTTAACTTTATCTCCAAATCTCTTCAATATATCATCAAACACACCATCATAATTATTTAAAATGTCATACCCAGCAGAATAAAGATGACAGCTATCCAAACAAATCCCCAGTTTTGCAGAAAATCTTGAGTTTTCTATTAGATACTCAATCTCTTCAAGTCTTGACCCAAGGTTTGTTCCCTGACCCGCCGTAGTCTCAAATAGCGTCATTACCCTAAATCCATTCTCCTCATACAATTTATCGACAAATTTTATCACCCTTTTAAGACCTTCTTCCACACCAACTCCCAGATGTGAACCTGGATGAATGATGTAATAAGGTATCTTGAGTACATCACATCTAATAAGCTCATCCTTCATTGAATTGTATGATTTCTCATACGTTTCCCCTTCAGAAGCCAAATTTATCAGATAAGAGCTATGAGCACAAACATTTGTATTCAGAAAACCATATTTAGATAGTGAAGTAAAATATTTTTCAACATCAGACTCTTTTAAAGGTTTGTCAAACCATCGATTTGAGCTTTTTACGAAGATCTGGAGAGATTCTGCACCATCATCAAATCCTCTTTTTATACTATTGTAAATTCCACCGGCTATAGATTCATGTGCACCCAGGATCATAATGTTTAAAGCTCTTTACTCCAGTATTTTTTAAAAAGCTCCACTTCGAATTTTGACCCTATAATCAAAGGAGTTTTCTGGTGTAAATTTTCAGGTATAATATCCAGAATATTATTATCTCCATCCACAGCCAACCCGCCAGCCTGCTCAACAATAAAAGCAAGAGGACATGCTTCATAAAGAAGTCTTAGCTTACCCCTCGGATTTTTATTATCACCTGGGTACAAAAAGACCCCACCTTTCAATAGATTTCTATGAAAATCCGCCACTAAAGAACCTATGTACCTTGAAGTATACTGTCTTTCTTTTAAGTTTTTGAGGTGTTCAACATAATTTCTAATCCTTTCATCCCATTTATGATAATTAGCCTCATTTATACTATAAATAGATCCAAATTCTGGTGTGACCATATTTTCATGAGACAACAAAAACTCCCCAACACTTGGATCAAGTGTGAAGCCGTTTACCCCTCTACCTGTGGTATAGACAAACATCGTACTGGAACCATAAATCACATATCCAGCCGCCACAAGATTTCTCCCAGGCTGTATAAAGTCCTGTCTAAAACCATCCCCTTCGGAAGAAACCCTCTTATAAACCCCAAATATCGTACCAATACTAATATTTACATCTATATTACTTGATCCATCCAGAGGATCAAATACAACAAGATACTTACCTTTAGGGTATTTACTTGGTATATTTATGATATCATCTACCTCTTCGGAAGCCATAGCACATATCTTACCAGTGTGATCAAGGGCCTGTATCATCTTTTCATTTGCAAAGACATCCAATTTCTGCTGCTGCTCCCCATGAATATTTGATGAGTCGGCTTTCCCCAGAATGTTTACAATACCTGCCTTATTAACCTCTCTGCTTATAATTTTGGCAGCAAAAGCTATCTGTTCAAGAATGAGAGTAAAATCCCCTGTGGCTTCCGGAAAATTCCTCTGCTCCTCCAGAAGAAATCTTGATAAATTTGTCACGCCTTTTCTAATAGCCATAAAATCTCCTTAATAAATTTATTTTATAAATCCTTGTAATAATCCATTCTGGATAAAATTTTTATTAGGTAATCCACACCACCTCTCTGGGGTAGATTTTTCGAGATTTTAGCATAAACTTCTTCAGATGACAACCTATTAATTTCGTAAAAAGCCTTTTTTGGGTCACCATCAGGAGAAAAAACTCTGTAAACATTTCTTAAACCCACATTATAACCTACTATAGCCACATACAATCTGCTTTTATCATCTTTTATCTCCTTAATGTAATTTTCTTTTATTAGATTAATATATGTTGCCCCAACATTGATATTGTTTTCCGGATTGTAGAGAAAAGATGGCAATAAGATTAATGGGGAACCAAAAAGTATTCTGGCTGCATCTTTTCCCGCCTGAGTTGGTATAATCTGCATCAATCCATACGCTGGAGCAGGAGATGTGGCCATAGGATTGAAATAGCTTTCTGTATGGATAACTGCATATATCAAAGATGGCTCAAGGTTGTATCTTCTGGCGTATTCATCCACAAAAGCTTTAAATTTTAAAGCTTTTTCTCTATCTGAAGCTTTAATTTGAACACTAAACGTGGCAATTTTGTTACCTTTTTTGTCATAGGAATAGCTAAAACTTCCGTTCTGCAAGATATTGTCAACAGATTTATTACCATCACTTTCTTTAATGAAATCGCCAACGATCTTATTATCTGGCAATGTTGAAGATGAAGATCCTTTAAACTGTTCCTTTGATTTCTTTTCAATATTTACAAGCGGCTTACTACCATAAAATGCATCTTTTATGGTTTCATTTGCGACCTTTTCCACCTGTTTTTTTATTAAATCTTTTCCGTCAGATTTTGTATCGGTTTTTACCTGGATTGTTAATCTATTTTTTTCAAAATCCACAATGCTTCTCACTTTAAAATCAGATGAATATTCAACCCATTTAGTTTTGGATGGTATAAGGTAATCCCCCCACTCTTTGTATACCTCTTTTTTAAAATTATCAAACTCTCTATTTACAATCTCTAGGTACTTTGCAAAATCATCATTTACCTGTTTTTTGTACTTTTCAAAATCATCAATCTCTTTTAAGTAGTCATCTGCAAAAACAATACTATTTAAAAAAAGCAGTATTGAAATGATAAATAACCACGCTAACTTTTTCAATCTTTACCTCTACTTTCCCTCACACATCAAAATAAAGATCTCATCGTTATTAGGATTGATCCAGACCTTTTCAATCTTGGCACTTACAGTTGCACCTTCTGTGGTTTGCACACTATAAACATTCATAGAGGTACTTGCTGATTGACTAGTCCCGGTCATAAAGCTTTCCAATTCTACATTTACCTTAACATTCTTTTGCCTTGCAATACCTTCAATGGCCCTTGAAACTGCAAGTGCCCTCTGGTATGGTTTACCACTCACATGTGGCATGGCACTACCGACATAACATACTTTATCAGAAGGGGCATTACCGTAAACCCAATCCGGAGTACCAGAATACTCACTATTGTTATATTTAGCTTCGTGATAACACGATAAAACAAAAATCGAAAAAATAAGTACAACTATTTTTTTCATAATAACTCCGTAAAAAAATAGGGCAGCCTGTGATGGCTACCCTAAATAGATTGTGCTGAAATCGCTACTTATTAGCTCCAAATTCTTTTTCGATCTCTTTATCCATTTCTTCTGTGGCTTTTTTGGCCTGATAGAGCTGCCACAAAGCCTGTTCATTTTTCAAGCTGGTGTTAACTGCCTGTTTCACAGCCTGTTTAGCAATATTTGGATCCTGGACGACAAGTACAAAGAGCTCATTACATGCTGGAGAGATCCACTGATTTTTTACTTTACTACCTTCGATCAACTGGCTTGCAACCTGCTTAGAAACATTGCTGGCAACTTTGTCAACTGTCTGGGCATCCCCAATACCTGTGGTTTGAGTAAAGCTTTTGAACATGTTGTTTACCTTCACGCTTATGTTTCTTGCCATTTCATCCCTTGCCGCAGCAGTAGCTTCCTGACGAGCAAACGAGATACCAGCTGGTCCGATCTTAGCAGATCCTAAACCTGTGATACCACCTTCCATAGTAGGATCGATCACCCAGTTTGGAGCACCTTCAAAACATGGGTTGGCCAGTTTTTGTGGTTTCTTTTCACCACAACCGGATAATACCAAAATTGCTGTCAAAACCAATGATACCAAAAGCAAAATTTTTTTCTTCATAAGTGTCCCTCCACTTTTTTATTGGCAACCTCTTTTTTTTATTTTAATCTTACTTTGCCAATTGTCAACTCTTTTTAAAAAATTATTTTAGGATTGGTATTTTTAAATTGAGGCATAGCCATCCCCACATCAGCATTGATATACGTAGGATCACAAATTACATATATCTTATCACCGTATCTTATCTTATCACCATTGAAATTTGTATTAAATTTCACCCCAGTTGCTATATGTCCCGGATATTCTAAAAGAACTACCTCAAGACCCATTAATTTTCTCACTAAATATGAAAATAGGATCGATCTATCTTCACAATCTGAATATTTATAGAATACTGTTTCATCAGGCAAGAGATATTTTTCATAACCGAACTGATCCTGATCTGTCTTATAATCAAAGGCTGTCTGCACAAATCGCAATATTATATTAACAGCCTCCACCTCACTTTTACCAGCTATAGCATCCCTGAGTCCATTAAAAACTGATTCTGCAACCATTTTAGAAACATCTGCCTTATGATATACAGAAAGATCTACCTGAGGAAAATCTCTATAAAAATCTACATTAGATATATTATAATAGACATTGAATAGATACTGCTTTCCTGCATATGTAAACTTTACTGATCTACTTTTTATATCTAATGGCATCATAAATGACTCTATCTTGAATGCAAACGTATGCTCCGCTTCAGGATATTTACCCGTGTAACTATACAAAGTTTTTATATCTCTACCATCAGTCCATATAATATAGTATCTGATACCACTAAAATTAAAAAATGGAGCGCCATAGATCTGCTGATTTGATGGAACCAAAAGATAAACAGCATCATTATTATATCCTAATTTAACATCATACCCCAGTTTCATCAACATATACCACGAAAGCAAAATCCTTGAGTTATAAGCATTTGGATATATAAAATCTGCAGTTTTTTTCACTATCTTAAAATATCCCCAATCATCAAAACCGATTTTTTTCCCTTTTTTATGAATTTCTTCAACTAATATGTCATAATTTCCTGTGGCCATTTTTTTCCATACTTCTGCAATTTTTTCCGCTTTTATAGGTTTATCTATAAGAGACAATTTAGAATACTTACTTAAATCCAGATCAATCCTATAAAGATCTTCCACACTCTGATTGGTGGCATGATTTTCCATCTGTTCACCCAATTTAATAGGGTTTTGATCTTTAATGTTCTCAGGATTACCTCTATCAATTACAATATCATTTGACAACTTTGTATTTTTTTCAAAATTAATCTTTTTTTCATTAACACTGACAACAGGAGGCTTAGTAATCTTCGGTTTCTCATCCCTTTTGATGGCAGAAAAAGCCTTAAACTCTTCCCAACCTGTTTTAAGATATTCATAAAAACCTTTATCAGAGTCACTTTTGAATTCATTAAAGCCACCCATCTCTTTGGATAAAAATTGATCGAAATTTCCATCAGCAAATGCAACTAGCGTGTATGAAAATATAAAGAATATAAACACTAGCTTTTTCATAACTTTCTCCAGATTATTTGGCAGATGAATTATCAAGCTCTTCAAATGCATTATCTGCCCTTTTGTGAGTCAATTTTTT
The DNA here is from genome assembly GCA_002878065.1 of Calditerrivibrio nitroreducens. Classification (GTDB taxonomy): domain Bacteria; phylum Chrysiogenota; class Deferribacteres; order Deferribacterales; family Calditerrivibrionaceae; genus Calditerrivibrio; species Calditerrivibrio nitroreducens_A. The sequence continues at coordinate 29,475 of PNIN01000051.1, read as the reverse complement.
CCTTATTAGCTCAATCCGCTCTTTTTCATACTCTATAACGGTATCCTTGCTAATACACCCCCGAACAAATGTAGTATTTACCTTTTTCACATACTCAATATTTTTAAATTCAATATTTTTATTCACAAATACAGGTAGATCCTCATCATTTAAAAAGCTTTTCACAAAGGCTTTCTCGGACTTGTCCTCCAGATTTCTATAATTATCATACACAACAATCTCCATTATCTCATTCAGTTTATTAATCATCTGTTTTTTAGCTTTATCTTTTGCAATCTCCACAGATCCAAGATCCCCTTCATGGTAAGTGGAAATACAGATGTAAGCAGATTCAGGCTTTTGAAACCATGTGGGTGCCCCCTGAATGTTAATATCTGAGTATACGAGCATTTTGGAAAAAAGAAATGAGGATAGAGCTTTTACTAATGATAGTCCTATTGCTTCAAGAAACATAAAAACCCCCTTAGGTTTTATAATATCATTATATGGCTAAATTTAAAAAAAGCAACTTTATGTTGAAAAAAATTTTTATAATAATATAATAAAAGCAGGAAATTTCCTTTTACGGAGGCAGTGATGAAAAAATTCATTATATCAATAGTTTTGGTTTTGGGTATAAGTATTACAGGTTTTGCGCAGCAGGTGGCTGGACATATAGAAAAATTTGAAGGAAAGGTAATACTTTATCCATCTGGTAGCGTAAGAGGAATAGCAGCCAAAAATAATCTCGAGTTTAAGGTAAAAGACTCCATAAGAGCCTTTCAAAAATCAACCGCATTTATAAAATTCATAGATAAATCCAAAATCGTTTTAAATGAAAATTCAATCCTTTATATCAAAGACATTCAAAATCTAAACTTAAAGAATGGCAAAGTCGTTTTCGAAATTCAAAAGCAGGATGATAAACAGGGGATAAAGATAGCTACCAAAACTGCCATAATAGGGGTAAAAGGCACGAAATTTTTAATAAATGTTAATAAAGATGAAGTGGATGTTATACTCAAAGAGGGTGAAATCACCGTGTCAGCCATAAAAGGTGAATTCAAAAGGTATCTACAGAAAGAGGAGGAAGATTTCAACAAATTTGCTCAGGATACAAAACAGGACTACGAAGACTACAAGAAAAAAGTACAGGAAGAATTTGTGGAGTTTGTAAAGGAATTTACCATGAAAGATGAAATGGCAATAAGTATCAAGGGTAAAGAAGTAAGAGATATAAAAGATACAAAAGAATTCGACGATGAATTCGAATTACTGAATAAATTTTAGGATTGTTCTATGCACCACACAATTGGATGGGTAATATTTTCTACTATTGTTATCTTCTTGCTAATACTCGATCTTGGTGTATTTAATAAAAAAGCACACGTTATATCAATTAAAGAAGCTGTTTTTACAAGTGCAATATGGATAGCTGTAGCTTTTGCGTTTAATATAGGGATTTATTTTTTCAATGGTGAACAACAGGCAGTTGAGTTTTTAACAGGTTACATCGTGGAAAAAGCGTTAAGTGTAGATAACATATTTGTAATGATAATGATCTTCAATGTCTTTCAAATCCCCCCACAATTTCAGCATAAAATACTCTTTTGGGGTATCCTCGGGGCTATTGTTATGAGGGGGGTGATGATCTTTTTAGGGATAGCTTTAATAGAAAAATTCCACTGGATATTCTACATATTTGGGCTACTTCTTATTTATAGTGCAGTGAAAATGGCTTTCAAAAAAGAAGATGAATCAATAGATTTTGATAGTAAGTGGTATATAAAATTGTTAAAAAAATTCTATCCGGTTACAAGTGATCGGGAAAATGGTAAGTTTCTTATAATGATTGATAACAAAAGACATATTACACCTTTACTATTAACACTTTTTACAATCGAATTTACAGACTTAATATTTGCCATAGATTCAATACCTGCAATATTCGCAATAACCACCGACTCCTTTATAGTTTTTACTTCTAATATATTTGCCATCCTAGGGCTCAGATCTCTTTATTTTGCCATTTCGGGTATTGTAGCAATATTCCACTTTCTCAAATATGGGTTATCTATAGTTTTAGGATATGTGGGTTTGAAAATGGTCCTGATAGACATCATCAAGATCCCCACTATACTATCATTGATAATAATCATAGGAGTATTATCTGTTTCAATATTTCTATCCCTTATATTACCAAAAGATAAAAAATAAATATTGGTTGACTTATTACCGTTAATTTAATATTTTAAACAGATGCAGAAAATACATGTAAATGAACTTAAAATTGGTGATAGGGTACTAAAGCTTGACGCCAGTTGGCTTGAAACCCCCTTTTTATCACATAAATTCAAAATAAAAGATATCAGCGATATCAACAAATTGAAAAAACATGGTATAGAATATGTATTTATTGAGCCAAGAAATGATGAGGTTTCTATAAAAGAAGTTATTGAAGAAAACAAAGATTTATTGGAAAATGTTCAATACGAAGAATTGCCCAAACATTATATAGACTTTCAATCCCTCACAAAAGCATCAGAAATATACGAAGAATCTGTTAAAATAATAAGATCTGTTATGGAAGATATCAGATCAGGTAAGCTTTTTGATGACACAGGAGTTAGGATAATAGCTGACAAGATCACAGAATTAACTGTAAAAAAAGGTGATCTACTATCAAGCGTTGCAAAGCTAAAGAGCTACGATGATTATACATTTCAACACTGTGTAAACGTTTCAGTTTTTGCCACCTCCCTCGGGAAATTGATGAATATACCGATAAAAGAATTGAATATGTTATCTGCAAGTGCACTTTTGCATGATGTGGGAAAGATGCTTGTACCAAAGGAGATCTTAAATAAACCTGGAAAACTTACCGATGAAGAATTTAAAATTATGAAGAATCATGTCCCTGCCGGATACGATTATTTGATCAAAAATGGATTAGATCCATCAGAGCTAAAAATAGTAATTGAACATCACGAAAGATACGATGGCAGTGGGTATCCTTACGGCTTAAAAGATCCCGACATCTCTCTTTTTGGTAAAATTGGAGCAGTGGTGGATATTTACGATGCCATCACCAGTGATAGAGTTTACCACAAAGGGATGGAGCCTCCTTCAGCACTTAAAATGATGTTTAAATGGACTGACTCTCATATCAATAAAAAAATTTTTGAGTTTTTCATAATTCATATAGGGATATACCCAGTTGGGACATTGGTACTTCTAAATACAAATGAATTAGCTATTGTAGCAAAAATTACTGATAATCCCACTTCACCTATTGTTGCAGTTTTCAAAAATCCTAAAGGTGAAGATATCCCCGTATACACGGTGGACTTGTCAAAAAAATCTGTTTTAAGCAAAAAGATCATCGGACCCGTAAATCCTGAAAAAATAAATATAGATAAAGAAATCTACGATATAATAGAAAGAATTAATGAACAGAACTAAAAAGGAAGTGGTTGAGTGGCTGGTGCCCTCCGGAGGCTTCAAACCTCGGCTGTCTCACCAAAAGTGAGAGGAAGGTTCGATTCCTTCACACTTCCGCCATATATTATAAAACTATTATCTAATCTATTTTTTTAAAAGATAGTCTCTTCTGTCTGCTTTTTCTGTTTGAGCATCTCTTTATTATAGGTTGCTATTATATCCCTTCTTGTTACTATACCGATAACTCTGTTCTCTTCATCCACTACAGGTAAAAGCTCAACATTTCTTGTCCCAATTAATTCAATGGCCTCCGCCAGATTGTTTTCCTTTATAACTGTGGGGGCATCCTTATCGCATATTTCGCTAGCCACCACAAGTTCTTCCAGCCCCTCCTCAAAAACAAACTCCCTAATCTCTTCAAATCTAAGTACCCCCACCAATCGATTTTCATTATCAACCACCGGGAAACTATTGTGCTTTGTGGTAGGTATAAAATGTATAATATCATCAAATTTCATATCCTCTTTTATGACAATCGGATCTTTTTTCATAATATCCTTTACCTTTATCTCCTGTAATACCATAAGAAAATACTCATTCTTATGTATGGGGGAATCACTTCTAAACTGCATTTGGCTTTTGTAAAACTTAACCTTTCTTAAAGACAGGAATGTAATTGTACTTACCCACATAGCTGGAACAATCAGCTGATAATTACCAGTCAGCTCACTTACCATAATAATCGCCGAAAGAGGTGTCTTGGCCAGCCCGGAAAGGAACCCTGCCATCCCAACTATAGCATATGCACCTGGCATTGGTGCCAGCAATGGAAAATATTTATTGATTAATAATCCTATTACCCCTCCTGTTGAAGCACCAATCACCATTGTTGGAGCGAATGTTCCTGCACTACCACCACTGCCAATGGTAAAAGCTGTGGCAAAGATTTTGGCAAGAATAATTACCAAAAGTATATTTACAGATAAATCTGATTGTATCGCTCTATCTATTATGGAATAACCTGCCCCCATAACATCAGGGACTAAAAAACCTATTAATCCTGTAAGTAAAGCACCAAAAAGCATTTTATAAAGCTTCTTCAATTTTAAAACATCAAAGTATGACTTAACCTTATGATAAACTTTGGTATAAAAATGCCCCACAAAGATGCAACCGATGATCAAAATAGTATACCCAATAAGCTCCAAAGGATTGGAAAAACTTGCATTTAAGCTGTAAAAAAGTGGGCTCCATCCAAACATACTACAAAAAACAGAGTAAGCAATTATGGAGGTGATTGTAGAAGGTAGAAGCGCCTCATATTCCATATCCGAACTAGAATACAAAACCTCTGCAGCAAATATTGCACCCGAAAGAGGAGAACGGAAAATTGCCCCAACCCCAGCCCCCATTCCAGCTGCCGTCAGAATTCTCCTCTCTTTTTCCGTAAGGTGAAATATCTGCGATAATACAGATCCCACACCTGCTCCTATATGTGATATAGGGCCCTCACCACCACCAGAACCCCCAGATCCGATAGTTATGGAAGATGTGAGCGTTTTTATCACAGGCACCTGCCATCTTATCAAACCTTTATTCTTATGGATAGAAGATATTGCAGCATCAAGGCCGGCACCTTCCGTTTCCGGAGCAAATTTTAAAATTAATATAGCCGATATAAGTGCACCTACCACCGGCATCCCTATAAGAAGAAAGCGATTAAACTCCCCTGCTGGAAAATGGAAGATTGTAACATCACCTGTTGCTTCTGGTGGGATATAACCTGCGAGATATTGTAAAAAGAATTGGCTTGTAAGCTGTAAAAGCGTGTAAAATATAATTGCAGAAATTCCAGCCACAATCCCAACAATTGTACCTAAGATAAACCATTTTCCCACAATAGGCAGATTATATTTTTTTACAATATTATACGCCATCCAAAAATTTCCTCAAAGCTATTTTCATATTAAAATATAAATTAAGCATCGTGGAAATAAGCACAAATATTGCAATTGTAATCATAATTGCAATCTGATATTTTACCGCCACTGTAGGGTTGGACCCAGCCAGAATCTGACCTGTCATCATACCAGGGAAGAAAACAATCCCCACACTACTCATATTCGTAATTATCGGCATAAGGGCTGAACGTAATGATTTTTTAAAAAATATTGACACCGCCTCAAAATTTGAAGCACCAAAGCTAAAAAGCGTCTCAATGAGATCATAATTCTCTTTCAAATCATTGTTGAATCGATCCAAAGCAACTGCACAGGCATTCATGGAGTTGCCCATAATCATCCCACTAATAGTAATGAAATATCTTGCATCATACCAGGTATCTGTTCCCACAATGACCACTTGAAAAATAAAGGTCAAAAGGAAGCTTGTAAAAAAAATTATCGGATAGATGAAAAAAGACTCACCTATCTTTGACTTTTGAATAATCGTACGGGAAGCAACCACAGACATCAAAGTAAAAAAAAGTAAAACAATCCATAGTGTATTGATTTTGAAAATGTACATCAATACAAAAGAACCTAAAAAAAGCTGGAAAGACATCCTTATCAGGGAATATATAAAATCTTTTAAGATACCAAGCTTTAAAATATGTATCAATAAACCTAATCCACCACTAAAAAGATATAGAATGGCCATCGAAATAATACTGATATCTTTTGCACTATCAGACATATCTATTCACCTATCAACTTACGGATATTTTCCGTATCGATATCTTCTTCAATTCTGTTTATGTTACATTTATCAAAAAAAAGCTTTATATCAGATGATATTATCATATCTACTGAATGGGATACCACGATAACACCAAACTCATTTTTGATACCATTTAAAAATGTGATAAAATTATCTTCTGTATATACATCAAGGGCAGAAGTAGGTTCATCCAGCAATATAAACTCCGGTCTAATCAACAACGACCTTATTATGCTTATACGCTGTTTTTCTCCTCCTGAGAGATTTTTTATATCTTTCCCAAGTATACTTTGATCAAGACCAAACTTATCAATTAATACATTTAAGTAGTTTTCATCAAAGCCAAGATCTCTATTTGACTTAAAAGAAAAAATATACTTTAAGCTGTCTATCACCTTGCCCGGCACAAACTCCGGCACCTGCCTTATGTAATGTACCTTTTTTCTTATTTCTGTTAAAGGATACTTTTGTTTAAGATTTTCACCGTTTAAATATATATTACCTTCGTATTTTATCATTGAGCCTAAAGCCTTTAAAAAAGTACTCTTCCCCGCTCCACTTTTACCAAATATAGTATAAATAAAACCCTTTTCGAATGAAAATCTTTTAATATCCACAAGGCATCTTTTTTCAATTTTTACTTTTAAATCTTCAATCTCCAACAGACTCATAATCTTTTAAATATAAATACCCCTTTTTTATCGGTATAACTACATATTCTATTCTCAACTATTTCAAGCTTCAACTCATCTTTGATATCATCAGGTAGATTCAAAAAGCTATTTTCAACAAACTTAATATGTTCCTCATCAGCCCCAAGCCTTCCGACCCACTCTTTAAAATTATGTTTCTTATATATATTGGTAAAATATTCCAAACGAAAAAAATTGCTACCAAAATTTATGATCTCTTTGACGGTGTAACTACGTATATGACTGTTGTCTCTTATATATTCTATAGCATTGAGGTATGCATCATCAATGTCCACAATACTATCCACCAACACAAAGTAACCACTTTTTTTTAAAATTCTATAAACCTCATCAAAAAATAAAACAGGCATTGTAAAGTGATGAAATGCTATTCTACAACTTACAAGATCAAAACTCTGGTCGGAAAAAGGTAAACCACCAGAATCACAAACAGCAGCAAAATCTATACTATACTTTTCTTTAGCAGTTTTCACCATATTAAAGCTCAAGTCAACGGCGCATTTCCTTTTCGCATTAAAGACGTTCGAAAAATGACCCGCTCCAGTGGCAACATCTAAAACAGTTTCAAAAACTATACTATTGAAATAATTCTTCACAATCTCAAGATCATCGCCATATTTATGATCGCTGCTTATTAGATAATTAGCAAAAGAGTTATCAAACCCATTGCTACTTTTTGATTTCGTCATAAACGTCCCATAAAAAATTAGCAATAGATGAACCCTGAATATCAAACTCAAGCAAAAAAGCATCATGACCATAATCGGATTCAATATTAACCCATTTCACATCCCTGTTTAATTTTTTCAAGATACTTACAATCTCTTCTGTTTGGTAGTTTGGAAATAGGAAATCAGATGTAAATGTAATAAAAAGAGATTTGCAAGAAATTCTGCTGACAGCCTCCTCAAACGATCCATATCCATACGATAGATCGAAAATATCCATAGCCTTTATGATATATAAATAACTATTAGCATCGAATCTCTCTGTAAACTTATAACCATTGTATCTCAGATAATTTTCCACCTCAAAATACCCCATAAAATCATAAATACCCTCTAAAGTCGCATATTTTCTACCAAATTTTTTCTGAAACGAAGCATCGGACATAAATGTGATATGCCCAGCCATCCTTGCTATGGCAAGGCCATCTTTAGGGAATGTTTTGCCATAGTAATCACCACCAAGCCAATTCGGATCCTTCATTATTGCCTGTCTGCCTATCGTATTAAAAGCAATCGCCATAGGTGTTATCCTGCCTGCGGTGGCAATCGGAATTATGGAATGTACCTTTTCTGGAAAAGTTACCGCCCACTCCAGAGCCTGCATACCACCCATTGACCCCCCTGCAACACATAATAGTTTTGGTATACCAAGATGATCAATCAGTTTCTTTTGGAGCTTTACCATATCCTTTACGGTAAAAACAGGGAATTTAAGTCCGTAAGGCTTGCCTGTGGATGGGTCGATGGAGGCCGGCCCTGTTGTCCCATAGCAGGAACCAAGAAAATTTGAACATATGATAAAATATTTATCTGTATCAAAAGGCTTCCCTGGGCCTATCATATCATCCCACCAACCCGGTTTCTGGTCATCAGGAGAATAATACCCTGCCGCATGGTGACTTCCGGTCAAGGCATGGCAAATGAGTATCGCGTTATCTTTTTCTTTATTTAAAGTCCCATAAGTTTCATATGCTACAGTAAGTTTGGATAGTATTCGTCCACTTTCAAGAAAAAAATCATCTTTAAAGAAAACTGTTTTCGGTTTTACAATCCCAACGGATGATTTTTCCATAAAATTCCTCCACAAAAAAAGCCTCTTCTTAGAAAGAAGAGGCTGTGATAGCTATCATAGCCTTATCTTTCCTTATAAAAAGGCGGGATTTAGCACCTGACATTGGATACCAACCGGTTGCTGTGGCTTCACAGGGCCCGTCCCTCAACCACTCTTGATAAGGTATCAAATCATACCACTTATTTTGCAAATGTCAATTAATTTGATATGAAGAAAAACTAAAATAGATTTTTTATCTTATCCTCATCACCAATAACAACTATTTCATCCCCTTCTTCAAAGACTATATCCGGATTTTTAATTATTCTGGAAACACCGTTTCTCCTTATTGTGACGGCATTTACATCATATTTATTTCGTAAATCTATCTCTTTTAATGATCTACCCACAAACTTATCCGGTACTTTCACCGTAGCAACTGTGGTATCGTCATACATATGGAAAAGATCCAGAATTCCAGGTTTAGATATTTTATCAGCCAGCCTTATGGCAACCTCTTTTTCAGGTAAAATAACTTCATTCACACCTATTTTTAGCAAAACCTCCTTTTGAATCTCACTATTTGCCTTTGCAATAATCTTTTTTACACCAAGTTTCTGCATTATCGTTGCTGATAAAACCAATGCCTCAAAATTACTGCTTATACCCAAAATAATTTCATCAAAACTTGTAACATCAAGCTCCCTCAGCGTCTCTTCGGATGACGCATCAGCAATAATTGCTTCCGACACAAAATCCTTGATTTTATTGATAATATTTGGATTTTTATCAACAGCAAGAACGTTTAAACCCTTTTTGGATAATTCCACTGCAAGTTCATACCCAAAAATGCCAAGCCCAATAACTAAAACATCTCTCTTTTTCATATTTTACCCCAAAATTACTTTTTCTTCTGGATATCTTATATTTGAAACATGCTCATACCCCACAAGTGAAAGTACAAGAGCACTGACACCTATTCTCCCCACAAACATACATATTATAAGAATAATTTTTCCGGCCAAACCAATTTTCATAGTTATCCCCAGCGACAAACCTACGGTGCCAAGAGCTGAAGCCACTTCAAATAGCATATCCATAAAATCATAATTATAAAAATAAAGCATTAGCAAAGTAGCAACTATTAATATGAATATATACATTGCCGTGATAGAAAACGACTTCAGAATGTTTGTGTAGTGGACTTCTCTATTGAAAAGTAGAATCCTATTGTCACCTTTCAAGATATTTTTTATAGATAACAACATTATTGCAAACGTAGACGTTTTTATACCTCCACCTGTACCACCTGGTGATGCACCAATAAACATTAGTATTATCAACGCAAACTTACTTATATTCGTTAATTTAGTAAGGTCAACAGAATTAAATCCAGCAGTCCTCGCGGAGACCGACTGAAAAAAACCATCCAATAAGGACATATCATGCTCCAAAATGCTTAAAATAACTACTCCAAACATTATTAAACAAGCTGTAGTAATTAATACAATTTTTGTATGTACCTTTAGACGTTTTAATTTATTGTCTCTTTTTTTAAAATAGTTGTGCAGATCATAAATTACATAAAAACCTAACCCACCAAATATAATTAAAAGCATTATGCTAACTTTTATTAACCAATTCATACCAATAATACTATCATCAAAAGGCGAAAACCCAGCATTACAAAAAGCAGAAACAGAATGAAAGACGCCATGGAAAATAGAAGCTATCAGACTGTGACCATCCATTAAAAAACCAATGGTGAGGAAAATGGCTCCGATTATTTCAATGAAAAAAGTATACAGTACAATATACCTTAAAACATATTCAGCCTCGTTTAGGGCATAGACATCTATTAAACTGGTAATCACAACCCTACGCTGGAGGTCTAATTCCCCCCTGAGAAAAAGCAATAAAGATGTAGTAAGCACCATAATACCCAATCCTCCAAGCTGAATCAATGTAATAATTACAATTTGACCCATCAAAGTAAAATTAGACGTATTCGTAACCACCAGTCCAGTAACACAAACCGCAGATGTTGAAGTAAAAAGTGCATCAATATAGTGTAGATTACCTTTATACATCCCAGGAATCATTAAAACTATAGAGCCTGACACTATTAGAAAAAGAAACGTAGAGATAAATACAGACCAAACATTATTTTTGTTCATGAAAAATTGTATAGTATTTTAAAAAAAGTTAGTCAACAGAAATATACTATCTACCGTCGCACCGTTATCCATACAATTAAGCCACAAGTAGTACAATTTCAGATGTCACAAACTGTCTACATCGTAATGAAAATATTATCACTAATGTCTAATAGCAATAATTTTATAAAATCAAATCCTTCGCAGCCATCGCCTTTAAACTATCTGCAAGAGCAAGCAGTCCTCCAACTAAAACTTTTGCATCAAAACCATTCAATTTTAAAAATTGACAGGCAATATTTGACCTAAAATCTTGCGGACATGCAGATATTATAACCTTATCTTTCGGAAGTTCATTAATTCTATCTGGCAACTCATTCAATGGGATATTTAAACTAAATTTCATTCCCCATTTTCTGTTTCAAAAGAGTATCGGATATCCAAAAGTATTGCCTCACCTTTGTTTAAAAGCTCAATCACATTGTCAGTACTTAATCTTAATTTTAATACATTTTCCATAGTCATACCTTTGATCAAATTTTCCATAATTATACCTCCTAAAAAAGATAAAATATACCAATTATTATTAAAGCTATCCCGATAATTTTTTGAAATAGATTTAAAAATTTTAATTTTTCATTAAATTTCAGAAACTTTGAAACTAAGTTCCCACTCACACCTGCAATAGCAATAGTTAATGTGTGTCCAGCGGCGTAAAATAACAGCAGTATAGCAGGTCTTAAAATTTTTGTTGAAGACATTTTAAATGTAAATCCTACCACAGGAGCGATGTAAGCAAATGTACATGGACCAAGTCCCATACCAAAAACAAATCCCATAACAAAGACTGATAAGATGCCCACTTTAGCAGATTTGTATTGAAAACCATTCCAGTTAAGATTTACAATACCTAAAAGATATGCACCAAAAACTATAAAAAGTGCACCTACCAACAAATCTCCCAAAATCCCCACATCACCAAATATTCTCCCTAAAGAAATGGTTACTACACCGATTATGGCGATACTAATTAAAACTCCAAAAGAGAAAATAGATGATAACCAGAAGGCACTTTTAATGTTTTCAGTCCTTTTCATAAGGTAGCCACATATCAAAGGGATACCGCTCAAGTGGCATGGACTGATAATGACGCTTATTATCCCCCACACAAAAGCAGCCACCATTGCAATGGCAATTTGCTGACTTACAAGATAATTAATATTGCTAAAAATAGCCTCAATCATTTTGTGCCTATTTCTTTGAGACCTCTTGATTTTAGAAAATCAGCTAACTCTTCTTCAGGATAAAAACCTACGTGTCGAGCAATCTCATTGCCATTTTTATCTAAAAAAACTTGAGTAGGTATACCATTTATATTATAAATTTTAGCATAACCTTCTTGTTCTTTTGTCCATACATCATAAAAAATAACTTTTACCTGTGATCCAAATCTCTTTTCTATATTTTTCATAACTGGTTGCATCATCTTACAAGGAACACAATTTACCGATCCAAGCTCAATAAAAGTAATTAGATGACTATCTGATCCATTCTTTACATCAGAAACATTTTCAGAAATACTCTTTTCCTTAGAACAACCAATAAATAAAAGCAACACAAAAGAAAATAACAGTATAAATTTATTTTTCATCGTAGCACCTCGTATTGATATTTCTATAAATATAAAATTAAACTACGTATGTCAACTCTAAATTTACTTTTTAAACAATCTTGGAAAATTATTAATGAGACCTTAAAATATATCCAGGCCTCAATAAGTTGATTAATATTGAAAACAGTCAAGGCAGATTTTCTTAACATCAGTTACCCTTAAATAGTTTTCAGCTACAGCATCGCCACAAGATTCACACAATTCTAGGTTAAAGCAAGCTTTGCCTTGTGGTACTTTAAATTCAAATGGACCCTCTACATCGATTATTTCTTCAATCTTTAGTGAAAAAGGTCTTTTAAATCCTGGCTCAGCTACCTCAGCGGCACATCAGCCGTCTTGACACCTTTTTGTCTATATTCTGTCATAAACTGTACACCATCAGCAAAGAATCCGACAGCATGCTTATCTCCAACTTTAATGATTACCATCTTGTCCATATTTCTTTCTCTTTCCACATTAAGTGCCTTAAGTGCTGACAGCCCAGCCACATAGCCCATAAGCATACCACCACAAACATGTCCATGCATATTTAATGCAGAATACAAAAACTCTTTTTCTTGATCTTACAAACCTTCAATACTGTTTACAATTTCTCTGTTTCTTTTAAACATAGCTACCTCCTATTTAAATAACTTTATTATTAAGTCCACGGCTATCAAAAAAACTATAATGCCCAAAAATCTTTTAACAGTCATAGGTTTCATTTTAAGATGCATAAAGTGTGTGCCTAAGTATCCTCCCAGATATGCAGCTAAACCAGCAAAAATCAGCAACTGTATATTCACATGCCCCATTTTCAAATAAGCCAAAAAACCTGTTAATGATGAAAAAGGAACTACCAACGCGGTAATTGTAACAACCTTTTTAGGATTAAACCCTGATACTACAAGCAGAGGAGAAATTAAGCCTCCAGCACCAATTCCAAGTAGCCCTGAAAGTAAGCCTGCGATAATTCCAGTAAACACCAATAAACCAAGTGGCCTATCATCTCTAAATTTATCTTCATACTTCTTTGGATTAAAAAAGATCATCACTCCACTCGAAAATAGCAAAAACACTATAAAGATTATCATCACAATAGTTTTATTAATAAATAATGACAAATAAGCCCCCACAGGTGCCAAAAGCATCGACGATATGATAATCGGCATTCCCAATTTAAAATCTACTCTTTTATGTTTAATATTTGAAAAGCTTGCCGCCGAAAGGCTTGTAGTATTAATAAACAACCCTGTCGGTTTTGCCTCATTAATCGGTATCCCAAGTGAAAACATTATTGGCACAAGCACTACTGCAGATCCAACTCCGCCCAACGCAAACACAAAAGATAAGATAAACGACAAAACACTAACTGTAATATTCATAACAGATCTCCTTCTATATTTCTACAAATATAAAAATATTTGACTAAAAAAGGGGGGGATTATCCCCTTTTAGTATGCAATATCCAAAGTTGCATATTCAATATCTAACTCTTCTACAGCAGCTAATGTTGTTTTGTATTAAATCTAATAATTTCTAAAATCTGTCACTAATACTTTTATCTTCATTGTATCAAATCTTAATTTTTCATTATAATATAAATTTATATTCAAAAAATGCAATAGAAATTTAACTGGAACGTTAGAACGTTGAACTTAGAATATTTAACGTAGAACACTATTTTCTATCTGTTCATTAGTTATTCTCTTTTATACTATAACTTTTTATTATCCTTTAACTCTTTTTCACCTCCGTAGTCTTGATAGTGAGAAAAATTTTAATCACAAAGGATACGCTCCGCATAACTGGATTTTATCAACAGGGATATCATACAAACGGTGGTAAATGTCTTGCCTGTACCAGTTGCCATAGCAAGCATCATTTTCCTTTTATTATCAATAAGAGCATTTTCTACAGCTTTTATTGCCTCATTTCGATAAGGACGTAATCTTTTAAAATCAATAGGATTAATAACAAGCCATTGCTTAGCCTTATACATATTGCATCTATTGTATGGAAATTTAATAATTCACGAGAATAATAATTGTCCTCTCTTACATCGACAAACCAAATTTATGTACCATTGGAAGGATACAAAAAAGGAATTTTAAAAGAATTCCAGACGCCAACAATACTTTTGCAACCTTTGGAATAACGTTTTGCCTGTCCCAATACGTTTTGAGGATCTACAGAAACTTTTTTTGCTTCAATAATAACCAATAATTTTCCTTTGACAAAAAGTGCATAATCAGCCGGTCCGTTATCTGTTGGAACTCTTCTACGGCATGATGTGTTAGTAAAGCAAAATCAAGACTTTCTTTATATGGGATAACTTCCCAAGCTGGATTAATGCTTTTAGTTTTGTATCAATCCTTATTTTTCTTGTTTTCCATTCGCTTTCAGTTGACATAAAAGCTCCTTTTTGAAAGAATAACAAACCTACACCCTTGTGTCTGTGCGTATTTTCTAGCTTGTTCTTTCCCAAACAGCGGATTTTCATTTTCTGCTTTGGCTTCCAGTACCACAAGAGGAAAAACTTTTTCATCGAGTAGCAAAAAATCAATATACCCATTTTTGGTGTATTCAAAATTTTTACCAAACTCGTTGAGCTTTTTCCGTTATCTTAACATTGTTTTCTAATAGCATATTCGCTTTCCCTTGTTCGGTATCAAAAAAACACCAGCCGGCTTCTTCTAAAAGCTTATTGATTTTTATCCTTGCTTTAGCCTCTTTGCCTAACGTACTTTACCCTTTTTAGGTAATCCCCAGTATTTTTTTCAACGTTCTAAGTTATAAGTCCAATGTTCAACGTTTTAACTTTCTAACGTTTTACCTTTTCCCACTCAAAATTTACGATATTCTTCTCTTCAGAGCTAAATTCTATTCCCACAAGGTAAATATCTTTACCTGTATTCAAATACTTCTGGGCGTAGTTTTTCTGTTTTATCTGTGATAATGCTTCACCTTTCTCACCATCCACTTTAAATTCTATAACGTATATCTTATCTGACACAAATACCGTTAAATCAACCCTACCATTATTCGTCACATCCTCACCGATTAAATCCACACCAAGGGATGCAAGATAGGAATATACCACACTGGCATAAAAACCTTCGTATAGCTTTAGGTCGTTGTTTGTATAATTGGTGTATGGAATTGAAGCAAATAAAGTCGTCAAAGTATCCTTTAATTCTTCAGGTTTACCGTAATAAAGCGATTTAATCAGTGGATCTTTTATCTTTGTATCCGTCCTAAAAAGATAATTTATGATATAATCATTCAAAGATATCTGCACCTCAATATTGGGTATTTTTAGCTTATACTCTATTGTTTGAAGCAGTTCATTTTGAATCATCTTTTCAATGGTTAAATACCCTGACTGATACAAAAGCACTTCTAAATCTATATTCTCTACGTCAAAGCTGGATAATATCTTATCATCTAGGGTAAGATTTGTGAGGTTTGGTAGAAAATAGTTTCTTTTGTTTTGATCAGGATGTAGGGTTTGTCGTCATATCGAAAAATTAAATTGTATAATAGGAATGGGATTTGGCATAAAAGAATCGTTATACTTAAATTGAATTTAAAAATTTACGCTTCAGTCAGAGATTAATTCTTATATCTGACTGAAGCTGATGTTGATTTGTTGCAATATGATATAAATTTAAAAAGAAACTACCTCTTTTATCTCAGGTATTTCATCTTTTAGTCTCATTTCGATTCCATGTTTTAATGTCATTGTACTAAATGGGCAGCTGCCACAAGCACCTGTGAGCTGAACTTTTACTACCCCGTCATCGGTAACTCCCAGAAGCTCCACATCGCCACCATCAGCCTGTAAAGCTGGACGAACTTTTTTTAGAACTTCTTCAACTCTTTCTTTTAAGGTCATTATATCCTCCTTGGTTTAACTTTTTACTCTATTTTTTATTTTTGCCTTCATCTCATCTACTATCGAAGGATCTTTTCCAATCCTTTTGTAGTAATCTTTTAGAGCAGCTTCAATTGCTTCTTCAGCCATAACTGAACAGTGAATCTTGGCGGGTGGTAAACCATCCAGAGCTTCCACAATTGCGTTGTTTGTAAGCTCCAATACCTCTTCTACTGTTTTACCCTTTAAAAGCTCGGTAGCCATCGAGCTCGAAGCTATTGCTGCTCCACAACCAAACGTTTTAAATTTAACATCCTGAATTACGCCGTTGTCATCGATTTTGAAAAAGAGCTTCATCACATCTCCGCAGGCAGGGTTTCCCACTTCTCCTACACCGTTTGCATCCTCAATCTCACCCATGTTTCTTGGGTTCATAAAGTGATCCATAACTTTGTCGCTGTATGGTCCTTTTGCCATATTATCCTCCAAATTGACTTTATTTTTTATAGTATGGTGACATTTCACACAATCTATTTACAATTTCCGGTGTCACCTTTATTACTTCATCAATTTCTGATTCTGTGGTGTATTTAGACATTGAAAATGTAATGGAACCAGCACAGATATCATTTGGTACTCCTATTGCAGTCAATACATGGGAAGCTGCTAAATCTTCTTCATCTTCTGCCAGAATATTTGATGAGCATGCGGATCCACTTGCAGCACATATCCCCTTTAATGCATACCATAGTAAAATAGATTCCCCTTCAATGTACTCAATCCAGAAGCTTACATGGCCAGGTAGCCTGTCCTTTTCATCCCCTGTTATGTGTAGAAAACTAAACATACCTTTTAGGGCATTAATGAGTTTATCCCTTAAGTATTTCATGTTCTTTGAATATTGAACCATTTCAAGCTTTGCAATTTTAGCTGCTTCCCCAAGCCCCACTATGCCGGGGACATTTTCAGATCCACTTCTGAATCCATTTTCCTGGTAGCCACCATCAAATAAAGGGCTAATATGGACCCCTTTTTTAATATAAAGGGCTGCTACTCCTCTTGGTCCGTAGAAATTTTGGGCGGAAAGACTCAAAAGGTCACAGTTAAATTTTTTTACATCCACATCTATATGCCCGGTGGAAGCTATAGCATCCACATGAAAAAGAACACCTTTTTCTTTGCATACTTCACCAATTTCCTGAATGTTTTGTATTACACCTATCTCTGGATTTGCATGCATTATTGAAACTATAAGAGTATCGTCATTGATGGCTTTTTTCAAATCTTCGAGATTTATCTTGCCGTTGTTATCCACTTTTAATTTAGTGGTTTTATAACCCTGGTTGGAGAGCTTTGCTGTGACATTCTGAATGGAAAAATGCTCGATCTCGGAGATTACAATATGTTTTTTCCCTTCATACTTGAAGCTATTAGCCACACCTTTGATTGCAAGATTGTTTGATTCGGTACCACAGGAAGTAAAAATTATTTCATCAGGCTCTGCGTTTATCAAGTTTGCCACATTTTCTCTTGCTTCATTTATAGCCTGAAAAGATTCTCTACCCAGAGGGTAAAAGTGAGCGCTCGGATTACCATACTTCTCTGTAAGAAAAGGTAACATCTTTTCTACTACTCTTGGATCAGGCTTTGTACCTGCCACGTTATCAAGATAAATCATTAGTAACTCCACTATTTTAATTTATACCTTTTTTGTCTTATTAATATACACTGTATTTGTCAAAATTCAAGGTTAAATTTGCTACTTTTTTGTATATGTTAGTTTGTCATTATTCAACGTAAAATAAAGATTTTTAATAGATTCTCTTGGTTTACCCAAACCTCCAATAGTTTGATTATTGTAACTTATCGATATGGCTGATGCGTCACCTATGTCTATGATAAAAAAATCTTTGAACGAAAACTCTCTTGTATATCCCGGTTTCGCTATGAAATCCAGCTCTGTTTTGTTATCTATTTTCACATTTACCCAACAGGTATTGTAAAATGATAGTTTTACCTGTTTTAAAACTGTTTTGTTGTCTGCTGAGTTATCTTTTGGTGATGCTGAGTTGTCATACAATTGCTGAAGTATTGCTTTGTTGTCCAATTGGGGATTATTTAAATCTATGTTGTCAGTTGTTTTAGGAGAGTTTTTATCTGAATTATCATTTATGGGTGATACTGATAAGTTTTCAGATGATGATTTTACTGCAGATTCATTATTAACTATTTTAGTTTTTTTTATCGAATAGATATATATAATTGCAATTAGTATAAAAATTATCGATATGGTGGAATATATATATACTCTTTTCTTAATTTGCGACTTGGATACTTCTTTATTTACTTCATCAAATATCTGGGTATTTTCATTTTTTATATTAGGGTTGAATATCGATTTTGGGCATTCCTGGGAGAATAGTTTCATCATCTCCTGTTCGTTTAGGGCCAGATATTTTATGTAGTTTTTCACGAAACCGTAGCAATGGACATAGGAGGGCAAAGATCTGAAGTCACCATTTTCAATTGCCTGTAAATATTTTTGGTTGATTCTTAGCTCTTTTGAGACAGTTTGAATATCTTTGCCGAGTTCTTCCCTGCGATTTTTAAGGATACTACCAAGGTTGCTCATCTTAAGCCTATTTCCTTTAATAGTTCTATAGAATCTTTAGCTTCTTTTGAATTTGGTTCACTCGTAATTATCTCTTTTAACAATGTAATGGCTTTGTCGTTGAAATTCTGTAGATAGTATATCCGAGCAAGCTGGTATTTGCCCTGATTGAATGCTGGGTTTATATCCAGTGCCTGTTGTAATATTGTTTCTGCATCTTTGTATCTTTTTTGTTGAATATACAGGTTTGATAGAGTCATATATGTATTAAGAATCCTTGGGTTTGCCTGGATAGATTTTTTGTAGTTAAATTCCGCTTCAGAAAGATTTTCCATTTGCTGATAAGCAGATGCTATGTTAAAGTAAATCACTTCAGGGGTGGGATATTTTGGATCATCAGCAATTTTTTTCCATATATTGATCGCTTTTAAAGTCTCATTTTTTGTGGCATAAATAGTAGCAAGAAGATTGTGATATTCTAACTCGTTAGGTTTTAAAGACAATGCCTGCTTTATATACCTCTCTGCATCTAAAATTCTATTCTTTTTGATATAAAATGTGGCAATTGCGTAATAGATTCTGTCATCATCTGGATTGATGGCGAGTGCTTTTTCAAATTCCACAATGGAAAGGTAATCTGTATCAGAATTAAGATAAGCAAGCCCCATTTTATAATGGGATTCGGCAAGCTCTACATCCTTTGTGGAACAACCGTAAACTAGATATAACAATATCAAGACACTAAGAATTTTTTTCATAGATCACCTTTAGACCATTTAGTGTAAGATTGGGGTCGTATCTTTTAAGATATTTTGATTCCCCCATAAACACAGATCCCAAACCACCTGTGGCGATTATGCAGGGTTCTAATTCTTTAAATTTCTCATTTATGATTTTTTCTATTATTCCATCCACAAGTGATAGGTATCCGAAAAAGATTCCGGATTTTATTGAACTTATGGTGTTGGTGCCTATCACTTTGTCGCACTTTTCTATCTCCACCTCAGGTAATTTGGCAGTTTTTTGATGTAAAATGGTGGCAGATAATTTTACCCCTGGACATATAACCCCACCAATATATTCACCAGCTTCATTAATTACGTCAAAGGTAGTTGCGGTACCAAAATCTACTATGATGGCGGGGTACCTGTAATACTTCAGAACAGCTGCAGCATTTACGATTCTATCGGAGCCCACTTCTTTGGGGTTTTCCAGCTTGATGGGGACACCTGTTTTGATTCCGGGGCCTACCACTAAGGCCTCTATTGATAGATATTTTTTGGAGAATTTTGTAAAAGTATAAACAAGCTGAGGAACAACTGATGAGATAATCACACCTCTTATATTTGAAGGCTCGATGTTGCTATTTTTAAGAAGAAGCATGATTATGGCTGCATATTCATCTGTGGTTTTTTGATAATCAGTGGCTAGCCTTGAGTTGAATATAATCTCGTTTTTATCAAATACACCAATTACTATATTTGTGTTGCCTATGTCTACGGCAAAAATCATAGATATATGTCCCCTAAAACTATTTTTCTTTCATTACCATAGTGATCTATAGCCACAAGCTCACCGCTTTCAGTGATCCCTTTTTCAATGAACTCCATTTTTTTTCCATCAAGATGTATCTTTATTCTTTTACCAAAGTTCATACTATATTTACACCATTTTTCAATAATATCAATACGTTTTTTTAATAAATCTGTATAATTGTTTTCAAAATTATTTAATATTTTAAGTAATATCTCTTCAATTGTATAATGTTGACCTGTGATGATAGCAAGTGAAGTGGCTACATCTTTTATATCATCGCTAAAATCTGACTGATTGACATTTATGCCAATACCTAAAACGATTTTTTCAAGGGTATTTCCTGAAAATTTTGTTTCTATTAGTATTCCACCTAATTTTTTATGATTAGAGACGATGTCATTCGGCCATTTTAGATATACATCTGCATAATTTCTCAATGCATCACATATTGCATACCCTGTGGTGATATTTAAAGGTAAAAGCTGCTCTATAGGTATCGGAGGTAAGACGATACTAAAATAGAGATTACCTTCATTTGATACCCATTTTCTGCCACTTCTTCCTTTACCTGCGTGCTGTTTTTCTGCAATGATTAAAGAATAATGAGGGTAAGTGGCTCTCATTGCTTCGTTGTTTGTGGAATCCAATTCATGAAAAATGAAACAATGTTTTAAGATGGTTTTATTGGCTAAATAGTCTGATGTTTCCTTGCTAAGCATTAAGCATCAACTCTACCTGATTTATTAAATTATCAATATCGGAAGATTTTGTGATTTTTACAGTGTTACCATAGCCAGGAAGATCTGGTAGATCATCTGGATTGGCAGTATATATTATTATGGGAACCTCTTGATTTGTTTTCCTTATAGTTTTTAACACTTCAATCCCATTTACTTTTGGCATTCGAATATCAAGTATCACAATATCAACATATTCTTCATCAAACGATATAAGTGCTTCATCTCCATCAACGGCAGTGATAACATTGTAACCTTTTTCCCATAATTCATCCCTTAGTAGCAGTCTTATGTTTGCATCATCATCAACGATCAGGACAGTTTTCAAAATAATCCTCCATTACTCATAAATTCTTTTATCAATGAAAAAGTTTATAATGTTTATATCAAGTTTGTTTTCCTCACCCTCTTTTTTGATTATGCTTAATGCAGTTTCAACAGGGAGAGCCTTTTTGTAGGGTCTATCTTTTGCCGTAAGGGCATCATATATATCCGCAATGGCCATTATCCTTCCATATGGATGAATTTCATCCCCTTTAAGCCCAAATGGATAACCAGAACCATCCAACTTTTCATGGTGCATACAGGCAATCTTTGGAACATCTTTCAGCTCTTTGGTCCATGGGATTGCAGAAAGGTAGACATAGGTATATAAAACATGTTTTTCCATCTCCTTTCTTTCTTCTTCCGTTAGTGATCCTCTTTTGACAATAAGTGCATTGTATTCGTCGTTATCCAATATTGGAATCTTTTGGCCAGCCGATTCTTCGATATTAAGATGCAGCAGATTGTTGAGCATGTTTGAGATGTCTTCCTCCAAAACCGTCGGCTCATTAGCTTTTTTGATCTTTTCAAATAGATTTTGAGGATCTTCACCAATAAAACCGGCTTTGTGGGCGTAAAGGATTTTGTATTTTATTTTTTCTAGTTTATCTTCAGAGACCTTTTTAGCCTTTTGTAATATATATTCTTTTACCCCTATTTTGCCAAAATCGTGGAGTAAGCAGGCATACTTCAGCATTGTATATTGATCTTTTGTTAAAGTAAAATCGGGGAAGATATCTTTATGTTTTGACATTTCGGATGCTATTTTCAATGTAAGGTTTGTAACCCTTTCGGTATGACCTCTTGTGATGGGATCCCTTGCTTCTATAGCCTGTATGCTTGCTTTTATAAAACCTTCCCACATATTTTCTATTTCGCTGTACAACAGAGAATTTTCAAGTGAAACACCTATTATTCCTGATAATGAGTGGCAGATAATCTCATCCTGTTTGGTGAAATAGTATGGTTCGGTTTTTTTATTTATGAGTTGAACAACCCCTATTAAGTCATTTTTACGATTCAAGAGTGGGATTGTAATCATAGATCTGGTACGATAACCTGAAAATCTGTCAAAGTCTCTATTGAATCTATATGGCTCGGAATCACTTATTTCGTAAGCATCTTTTATATTTAATATCTTTTTATTTACTCCAACATATCCTGCAATACTCTTCTCATCAAGGGGCATAGCAAATTCTTTGAATGGTAAATCTATCGAATCGTTCTGTGTGTATTTGAATATGAGGGTATTGTCCGCATCATTATACAGAAAGATACTACCGGCATCAGCATGCAATATATCCCTTAATTTTTTCAGGGAAATGTCCATGAACAGATTTAGATCTTTTATCCCAAAAAGTTCATAAACAATTTCTACAAATTTCTGTTCCATCATGCACCTATTTTATTATAGCATAAAAAAATCAAAAACCAAGATTTTCTCCAATCAATATGATCTCAATATTGGAAGGGATCGGTCTTTTTTCTATGATAGATATTACTCTACAGATTCTCTGGGGGGAATTACAATCGGTGCAGTATCCAAGTGTTGCACATGGTGTATTTACCCCCAGCCTTCTGGCATTCATTGGTGAGGCTATTCTTTTTATTCTGTTTATTCCATCATCCACGTTTTTTACTATCTTATTAATACCTGCTACTATAACAGTTTTTTTAGGACCAAAAAGCATCGCATTTACTCTATTTCCTACACCGTCTATATTCACAAGTTTTCCATCTTCTGTTATGGCATTTGAGGATGTAATAAAAAGATCCGAAGTTTGCTGCTTTTTTCTTATCTCATGCTTCTCTTCCGGAGTGATATCCGGTAGGTTGTGATTTAAAATGATCTTATTTTTCATGACCTCTCTTTCCAATAGTTTGAGATCTTTGATGATGGTCATTGATCCACCGATACCTATGACGTTGTATTCGCTTATAATGGTGTCGATATATGTCAGAGCAGTGTTTGAGTTTTCATAGTATGATGCCCTGAACCCATTCTTTAAAAGGCTGTCTATTGTTTTTTCTGCTAATGTGGTATTGTGCCATTTTTTTATCTCCAGCATCATTTCCTCCTAACCTGTATAATATTATAGTATTACATTTTGTACTGATCGTCAAAAGAAATTTTCTCTTGAAATGGTAAATTTTATGAATTATAATGTAAAACAATTCAAAGAAAAAATAGAGGGGTAATATGAGTAAAAAGCTGAATATCCAAGATGTATTTTTGAATTTTGTCAGAAAAAAGAGGATTCCAGTGACCATTTATCTTATAAATGGTGTTAAAATGGAAGGGGTGGTGAAAGGTTTTGATAATTTCGTGGTAGTTTTAAAAGATGATTCCCAAAAAATGATTTATAAGCATGCCATTTCTACAATTTCACCAAACGAGGAAATTGCCGACATCACAACTCTTGAATAGATGGTTTACGGTGGAGGGGTTAGAAGACCCCAAAATGTCATACTCTTTAACGCTGTAATGTTTAATCCTGATGAGCTCGGAGATCCACTGCCGATCCTTGAGAAATATTTTGGAGAGGTTTTCCTCAAGACCTCTCTTTTTGCATTTGAACACACTGATTATTATAATAAAGAATTTGGATCTAATTTATATAAATGTTTCGTGGCACATAGGAAGATCATTCAGCCGGATAGGATTGTGGAAATGAAACTGAAGGCTGTTGAAATTGAGGATATGTACAAAAAAGATGGAAAGAGGAGGCTCAATTTAGATCCAGGTTATGTGGCAATTGAAAAGGTTGTGGCGGCAAGTACCAAGAATTTTACCCATCGGATATATATTGGAAGAGGAATCTATGGAGATCTTCAGTTATCCCGAAGAGGGGATAGATATGAACCGCATCCGTGGACGTTTTTTGACTATAAACTTGATGAAGTTATAATTTTTTTTGATACAGTTAGAAAGAATCTTATGGAAGGTGTTTTATGAATATTAAAAATATTGCAAACTCTGTCGGATCTATCGTTATAGAGGGCTTAAAAGAGATAAGAGGGAAAAGGGTTCCCCTTACCGCCACAACATTGGCAAACTATCTCAAAGAGAATGAGGAGTTTTATAAGATTTTTGAAGGGATTCAGAGTACAGAAGTAATACAGGAATTAAGGTATTTTTTGATCGAAAAGGCCTCTTTCTTTGCTTCTGTTTTAAACGTACAGGATTTTATTCAAATAAAAGATAGTCTGGAAAAGGATCCGGAAGGTGAACATTTAAAAAATGATATAATAACTATTATCTCCCTTGTGGCTGAATATCTTGATAAGGCAATAAACGTACAGAGTAGACTAAAGAGTATTATTGATGAGATAGTAATCAGATTTGATAAGACCTCAAATACGTTAAATAGTATACTTGAAGAAAACAGCAATATTCTTAAAAAGGATATCGAAGAAGATAAAAAGATTGCAAATGAGTTGACGGGTGTTAACCATTTAATAATAAATGAATCTTCAATAGAAGCTCTCAAATCAATGGTGTTAAGTAAGGTGGATGAACTATCAAAAGAGATTTCAAAAAAGATTGATAACAAACACACAGCTTTAAAACATCTAGAGCAGGAAAAAAAGCATGTAAATAAGGAACTTTCTGAATACAAGGTAAAAGAGCAGGAATTGGCCAAGATAAAAAAAGAATTGGAAAAGTATAAAATGGAATCTGTAACAGATCCCTTGACGGGGCTTTTCAATAGAAAGTTTATGGTTAAAAAGATTGAAGAGGAGATAGAACGGGGAAAAAGGTATGGATCGAAGTTTTCCATCATCTTTTTAGATATTGATAATTTCAAAAGAATAAATGACGTTTATGGCCACATTGTAGGGGATTTTGTTTTAAAATACCTTGCAAATATAATCAAGTCGGAGCTTAGGAAAGTAGATTATGCTTTTAGATACGGTGGGGAAGAGATGGTGATACTTCTTTCGGAGACAAATCTTGAAAATGCTCTAAAATTTTCAGAGAGATTGTTGGAAGTCGTAAGGAATACCATTTTTAAATATAAAACTGAAGATCTTAAAATTACGGTTAGTATTGGTGTGGCTGAATTTAAACTGGGTGAAACTATCGAGCAATTGATAGAAAGGGCGGATATGGCAATGCTCAAGGCAAAACAGGCAGGAAAAGATAGGGTGGTAAGTGGATAGTTTTATTAAATTATTGTCAAAAGACCATCTTACAGATGTCGAGATACAATCAGTTTTACCTTTATTAAAAACAGATTTACGGGATCCTGTTTTAATAGATCAGCTTTTAAAGCATAATATCTTGAATATTATTACGAAAGAACTTTTATTAAAGAAAAGTAGTGAAGAGCAGGTGAAGCTACTTTTATCTGGTTCGGTACCGATTGTTCCAAAGGATATACCTTTGGTGGTTTTTCTGGTGATAAAGTCTTACCCTCAGCTTTTTAAAGAGCTATTCCAGTATTTGATAAAACTTGATGACACGACAAAAAAGAATATCGTAAATAATATCTTATTTGAAGGGGAATATCTATATTTTTTATGCAAACTACTTAAAAATGATCCTATGTTTGTTTCAGAAATAATCGCCAGGTCCAAAGTAGACAGGAATCTGCTGGAGATTTTATCTTCATCCACCGAGCCGGAAGTACTTTTTAGAGTATCAAACTTACGTCCTATACTGGAAAAAGATCACCATCTTATCAAAGCCCTTCTATACAATCCATACACTCCCGATGAATCTGTGGTTTTTCTGAAACAGATTTTGGTGGATATGTCATTAGAGAAACCTGAACAGGAAGTTAAAGAAGAAAAATTTATTGATGAAAAGGGATCTGAAGTAGAGCTTTCCGAAGATGACCTTCCAAAAGAGATAAAAAGAGAGGTGGAAGAAAACCTTTACCAAAAAATATCAAAGATGACAATCCCCCAAAAGATAAAATTAGCTTTGAAGGGGAACAAAAGTGCCAGAATGTATTTGATAAGAGATCCAAATAAGCAGATATCCACATCGGTGCTTTCAAATCCTAAAATAACAGAGGATGAGATCTCTTTTATTGTAAAGAATAAGTCCACCCCAGAGCATATAATCAGAGAGATTGGGAAAAACAATACCTGGATAAACAACTATTCCATTGCTAAGGATATGGTATTTAATCCTAAAACACCTCTGGACATTTCCATGAATCTTTTAGGAAGGCTGTCCATATCCGATATTGAAAAGCTAACTAAATCCAGGGATGTTCCAACTGCATTAAAAAACCAGGCGTTGAGAATATTTCAGGCAAAAATAGGTAAAAAGTGAAATGAGGCATATAATCTTTTTGATTTTGATTGTTGGACTTGTCTTTTATCTTGTTTTTAGTACCAATGGACTTATCCAATACCAGGAACTGATAAAGATCAAGGAGAAGTATAGAAGGGAGTCTATGGAATATGACAAGAGGATCTCCAGGCTTCAGGAGGAGATAGAGCTTTTGAAGAAGGATAGAGACTACCTTGAAATGGTAATTAAGAAAGAGCTGAACTACAAAAAAATGGATGAAGATTTATACATTATATTAAATGGCGATGAAAATTCTAACGGTATCAGAGATAACAAAACTAATTAAAAATCTCATTGAAAATAGTTTCAATGAGGTTATTTCGGTACAGGGGGAGATCTCTAATCTCTCCACATCCCCTTCAGGGCACCTCTATTTTACTTTGAAGGATAGCGGTGCTCAGATAAAGGTTGCTCTCTTTAGAAAATACCTGGTGTTAAACAGAGGTTATAGTCCTAAAAATGGTGATCTTGTCGTGGTGACGGGGGATTTAACGGTCTATGAACAGGATGGAGTCTATCAGATTATAGCCAAGAAGATTGAATACAGCGCTGTGGGTTTATTTTATAAAAAATTTGAAGAGACAAAACTTAAGCTGGAGCGGGAGGGGCTATTTGATAGTTTAAGAAAAAAACAGATCCCACTGTTTATCAAGAAGATTGCTGTCCTCACATCACCTTCGGGGGCTGCAATAAAAGACTTTTTGAAGATCTTAAAAGACAATGGGGTATGTCTAAAGATAGATTTATGGCCTGTACAGGTGCAGGGTATTTCTGCCATCAATGAGATTGTGGAAAGTATAAAAAAGGTCTCCTCTTATGCTGATTATGATCTAATGATTCTTATGAGGGGTGGTGGATCCCTTGAGGATCTCGCCATATTTAACGAAGAGGTTATCGCAAGGGCATTGGTGGATTGCCCAATACCTACAATTACGGCGATTGGACATGAGAGGGATGTAACCATTGTAGATTTTGTGGCTGATTTTAGATCACCTACCCCTACAGCAGCTGCAGGTGTAATTGTGGAAAGGTATAGGCAGATCACCGATCTGTTGTTTGATGCGGAAAAATATATTATCAAGGAAATGGAGAATAGACTATACAGAAGTTCCCAGAGGGTTGATAACCTTGCTTTGAAACTTGATAAAAATTCCCCTTTGTCAAAAATCAAAAGGGTTCATACATTTTTGGCTTTATGCGTTGAGACTTTGAAAAATAATATTAATTTAAAAATTAACGAATTAAATGGTAAACTAGACTATATAAAAGCTATGTTAAAAAAGAACACTCCACAGGTAAAGCTTAATCTTGTAAAAAAAGATATATTTAATCTGGAAGAGAGGATGAAAAAGGATTTTAACAAGAGATTATCTTCTTCTTTGGACAGAATTGTTATGTTTGAATCGGTATTGAAAAATATTGATCCGGAAAATTTGCTTAAGAAGGGTTATTGTATTGCTTTTCGGGATAAATCTGTTATTACCGATGTCAGGCAGATATCGCTGGAAGATAACCTTGAAATTAAGATGAAAAACGGATATATTCATACTCTTGTGGTTGGTAAAAAAAATTTGGAGGAACGGAATGGATAGAATACCTATAACACCTGAAGGTTTTGAAAAGCTAAAAAAGGAGCTTGAAAGACTTAAAACTGTAGAAAGGAAAGAGGTCATAGAGGCCATAAAGGAAGCAAGGGCTCATGGTGATTTGAGTGAAAATGCTGAATATGATGCGGCAAAGGAGAGACAGGGTCTCATTGAGGCCAAGATTGCGGAGCTTGAATCGAAGATCGGTAGATTTGAGGTGATAGATCCTTCTAATTTTTCTGGTGATAAAGTGGTTTTTGGTGTTTATGTGGAGATAGAGAATGTGGAAACGGGGGAGAAAAAGAGGTATCGTATTGTGGGCCCTGACGAAGCAGATATTTCAAAAGGTTATATTTCTGTTATATCCCCAATTGCAAAGGCTCTTATGGGTAAAAGTATAGGTGATACAGTACTCGTGAGAGCTCCAGGGGGAGATAAGGAGTACGAGATACTTGATATATCATTAACTTAATATGCCATCAATATTAATTTTAGATGATGAAAAATCGCTGAGGGAGATTCTTGAGATCATTTTTACAAATGAGGGTTTTTCCGTTTTTTTAGCCAGAAATATTGCGGAAGCAAAAAAAATCATTGATAATTATAAGATAGATATAATACTGTCCGATCTTGTTGTTGGTAAGGAGAATGGTCTTGATTTTATAAGGTATACTTACGAAAATTATCCTGGGATCCCTTCCTTGCTCATTACTGCTTATGCGAGTCCAGATACCGCAATGGAGTCTATAAAATTGGGTGTTGTGGACTATATCTCCAAGCCTTTTGATAATGATGAATTGGTTAAGATGGTAAAAAGTATTATATGTAAAGAGTGTGATAAAAAATATCCTGATGAACTGAATAAGATAATAGGTAAAAGTAGATTCGTAGATGAATTAAAAGATAGAATAATCGATATTGCTGCGGGGGATTCCTCTGTGTTGATAACTGGTGAGTCTGGTACCGGAAAGGAACTGGTGGCAAGGGCTATCCATGAATTAAGCGGTCGAAAAAATAAACCTTTTATTCCAATAAATTGTGGTGCAATTCCCAGCGAAA
>PNIN01000059.1 GCA_002878065.1 Calditerrivibrio nitroreducens | reverse complement strand
TGGAGAGTAATCTCCACCTTTTTTAAATTAAATCCGATATTTTCAAATCTATCTTATAATTTTCAATAACTTCAATCATTTTTATGAAAATCAGGGCAGTGGTGTAGATATCAAAATCTGCTCTGTGCCTTTTGCCATTGACAAGGATGTTTTCTATTCCAAAATAGGTTATAAGATTATCTAAATTGTAACTTTTTAAATTAGGTGTGATCTTTTTTGCAATATTGATGGTATCTATTGTTATAAAGTCTTTTAGTCTAAGGTTACACATGTCTGAGAAATATTTTATAAAATTGTAATCGAAAGATATATTCTGACCTATTATGAATGGTGTATCTAAAAATTCTAAAAATTTTGGTAAAACTTCTTCTATTGTGGGGGAGTCTTTGACGATTTCGTTGCTTATTTTGTGTACTCTATAGGCGGAATAGGGGATAGGTATTTGAGGGTTTACTAGGGAATAAAATGAATTTTTGAGGTTTATTTTTAGCCCTTTTTCTATTTTCAGTGCGGCTATCTCCACTATTTTTGCACCTTTATACGGTGATATCCCTGTTGTTTCCAAATCGACTACAATGTAATCTATTTCATAAATACTTTTATTGAGCATTTTTCAAAAAATTGTAAAAATTTATGAAATCCTCAACTGATAGTTCTTCTGCCCTTACGTTGTTCCTTCCAAAAAATTCATCTATGAGATTTGTATCAATAATGCTATTTAGGTTGTTTTTAAGCATCTTTCTTTTAGCTGAGAAGCTGAGTTTCACAAGATTTAGAAAATCTTTTTCGTCCACATCGAATTGTCGTTTTTTAGGTATAAAATGAAGAACTGTTGATTCTACTTTTGTGGTTGGCCAGAAGTTGCCTCCTGATATATTGAGGATCTTTTTTATATCAAAAAAATATTGACAGAATACAGATAGAGAAGAGTAGCTCTTCTTTGATGGGGTGGATATAATCCGATCCGCCACCTCTTTTTGAAACATAAAAGTCATTGTGTTTATATTTTCTATTAATTCGGTACATTTTTCAAGAATAGGCACCGAAACATAATAAGGTAGATTACCAACCAGATTATATTTGCCATCGAGTAAGGATTTGTCGATTTTAGTAAAGTCGGAATGGATTATTTTGAAGTTTGGATAGAAATATAGATACCGTTTTAGAAAATCCACCAGCACTGCATCGATTTCTATGGCAGTAAGATCGGCACCCCTTTCTAATATTTTTACCGTTAATGCTCCACAACCTGGGCCGATTTCTAAAATCCTTGAATCTTTAGATACAGAGGTGGCGTCCAGAATCTTTTCTATGTAATGTTGATTTATGAGAAAATGTTGCCCAAGGGATTTTTTGGTTTTTGAAAATTCATTTTTATATATATTTACTAGATTTAACATTGTTTATCATTATATCTGCAGTTTTTATTGCTCTTAAAAGGCTTAATTCAGAGGCAATGTTTTTACCAGCTATGTCAAATGCAGTACCGTGATCCACTGATGTTCTTATGATGGGTAAGTTTAAGGTCACATTGACTGCATTGCCAAAACTTTCCATCTTTACAGGAATCAAGCCCTGATCATGATACATTGCCACGGCTATATCGCAAAATCCTGATAGCATCCTGGCGAAAAGTGAGTCGGCTGGGTATGGGCCTGTTGCGTTAATACCGATTTTCATGGCTTCTTCAATTGCAGGTTTTATTATAAGATCTTCTTCATTACCAATTGCCCCTTCATCACCAGCATGAGGGTTAAGTCCACATACTGCTATGTGTGGTTGAACATTCCCAAAATATCTTCCGGCGCTGTGTGCATTTTTTATGGCTTTTAATACTGATTCTTGTGTAATTTTATCCGGCAATGACTTTATCGGTGAATGGGTGGTGACGAGGACAGTTTTGATTTTATCCCCCACAAGCATCATTGAGTAATCATTTGAACCTGTCAGATGTGCAAGAAATTCTGTGTGCCCAGGGAATGGATAACCTGCCATGCTTATCGACTTTTTATTTATGGGGGCGGTGACTATTGCATCAATTTCTTTTTTTAGTGCCAGATTAACTGCCAATTCCACACACAGCATCGATACCTTGCCACTTTCTGCGTTTACCTTACCCAAAGGGAATTTTTTTTCACCCTGGTATTCAGGTTCAATGACATCAAAATTTAGATTACCGAAACGCCTGAATATATCTTTAATCCCCACAACTTTTATATCATAATCTTCAAGGTTGTGATTTTTAAAAAGTTTATAGATGATCTCAGGGCCTATACCTGAAGGATCACCCATCGTGATAGCTATTCTATTTTTCATGAGGGGATAGTATAGTAATCTAGAAAATATTTCAAGATGAAATTAGTGTTGAAAATAACCATTTTTATAACATCTAAAGTTAAAGCTTTATCAAAAAGGGATCTGAAATTATTTTATTGGTAATGCTTTTGTTTTTCCAATTTTACAAAAGTATCATAGAGGGCGATACCTGTAAAAGAATCTGTTGGTGTGTAGGATGTGAGTATATTTGGGTGACCTTCTAAAAGTTTCTGACACTTATAGCAGAATAAGTAACCTTCACCACAGATCTCTGAGATTTTTATTTTTCCTGTAATGTTACCATTTTCATTTGAGATCTTTACCACTTCTTCATCAGTAAGATGATATTTTTGTGCATCTATTGGTGAGATATATATAAAGTTTTCCGCAAAATCTCCAAATCTCTGGGAGTTTAGATAGCTATAATGGGATCCTGTGATAAGCCTTAGACCTTCTGACTTATTTTCTATTAGCTGTAAAGAATCTGTTTTGTATTTTCGTCCTTTATATTCTTTTTTTTCTGGTAATGGTGGAAACCTAATATCAATTTTTACCTCTAACTCTTCTGAAATGGCTTTGATGATATCAATATCCGATAATTTATCAAAGACTTTATCTCTTGAGCGAAGCCTATTATCATAGAAGTAACTGCCGGATATATCTTCCTGAGCAAACATACCGTGCACCTTTATAAAATGGGTTGCAATCTCTGCTGTTTCGGTTTTGTTTGTATCCACCACCAAGAGAAAATTGATCTTTTTTAGAAGTTCTTCCAATTTTTTTGAAGATGGGTATGATATTAGAGGGTTGGAAGCCACAATAATTGCCCCGTGAAAAAAGCCTTTGTTTAAATAAGTGAGTATTTCTGAAATGTTAATTTTTTGGTTTTTAACATAAGGTTTAGGCAAACCATCTTTGGAGCTTCTAACGTAGTATAGATAGTTCAGGTTGTTTGTGAAATATGCTAATCTATTTATCCATCTTACGATGTTTTCACCGTTTTTGTATCTTTGTAAACCATAACCTGTGATTATTCCAGTTTTACCATTTTTGAAAGTATCAATGAGGTATTTTAGATCCTCTTCAGATACACTGCACTTTTCAAGCAGAAAATTTAGTTCGTATGGGATATCTTCTTTTGAAAGGTTTTTGATAATAGCTGCTGCCAGAAAGTTGTCAGAAGCAGGTCTGATTCTTATGTATCTATCTGAAATTTTAGCAGTTTTTCTGAGGATTGGATCTATGTAAATAATCTTTTTACCATCATTTTTAAGCTTTTTGAGATAGCTGTAAAGGTGCGGTGAAACGTTGTGGGCATCCCTACCAAATAGGACAATATTATCTACTTCCGAAAGATTTTCTACTGGAGGGTTAACGTAAACTCCGAAATCTTTTATATGGGCTGATTCACCAGTCTCAAGACATAAGGATCCATCTACGAAGTATATATTCGGAAAATGTGAAAAGAGCAGATCCCAGTAGTTCATCATATAGCCAATACTACCAGATCCTCTTATGTATAAAATATTTTTATCTTTGTTTATTAACATATAGTTAACTATGGATTTTATTATTTCTTTAAGATCAGGATGTTCCTTTTTGCCGTTTGAATTTATGAAACTTAAATTGTTTGAAAAAACTTCCCTTTGTAAAAATTTTTTAAGTTTTGAACATACAAACTTACCACTGTTTTCCCTATTTTCAGGTATTATAGATAGACCATCGATATAGGCAAAGCATGCTTCAATACAATCTTTTGAGCAGATGAATTTTTTCATAAGATGTTTATGATTTTGGAATTTTTATTTTCTGTCCCTGTTTAAGACTCTTTATGTTGTTTAATTTTATGATGAGATCAGGGTTTGTATCATATTTACTGGCAAGTTTATATATTGTGTCCCCTTTTTGCACTTTATAAGTGATAAATTTTTGTTTTGTTGGAGTATTTTTGGCTGTCTTCTGTTTTATATTTGATTTGCTTGCAGTTTTGGATGAATTTTTGATGGGGATTTCAATATCCATACCAACTTTTAATTTTGTTATCCTGTTGTGGCTCTGGATGGCTTTGGCGGTTGTTTTATATCTATTTGCTATTTTTGCAAAAGTATCCCCCTTTTTCACTTTATAACTAATCGTTTCAATCTCTGGTTTGTCAGAAATGGCAGTCATGTTCTCTAACTTTTTGGTATCAATCACAACATTTCCATTTTCTGATGGAATAATTACAGGGAAACCTGCCCTGACAATCGGTTTCTTAAAACCGTTCATAGCCATTATACGATCAGGTGATGTCTTAAACTTTTTAGCGATATCAACTACCCTTGTTTTTTTGGCTGGGGTAAAGATCCTCACCTGTAAAAGCTCTTCAGGAGAATAACTATTCAAAACCGCCAGAACTTTATCTTTGTATCCCACTGGAATTTTAAGCTCAAAAGTATCAGATGGTGGAGTTATCCATCTTCTGAGAGAGGGGTTAAGCTCCATTATATTATTTAGCTCAATACCTGTCAATTTGCTTAATATGTAAAGATTTACAGGGTAATCCAATTTAACTTTTTCATAAACGATAGGCTGAATATCTGGATAATCAAAACCATATTCCATAAGATTCTTGTGTATAATCATAAGGGCAGTGTATTTTGGGACATAGTCTTTCGTTTCCTCTGTAAGATGTTTGTAGCTGGACAGCTCAAAATAATCTTCTGTGTTAAACTTATCGATTGCTTTTTGAATTCTGCCCGCACCAGCATTATAGGCCGCAAGAGCAAGAGACCAATCGTTGAATTTTTCGTATAGATCTTTTAGATGTCTTGCAGCTGCATCTGTTGATTTTTCAAAATCTTTTCTTTCATCCACCCAGTAATTTATTTTCAGGCCATAAAGTCTTCCGGTGGATTCCATAAATTGCCACATTCCTACTGCACCAGCCCTTGATCTTACAACTGGATCAAATCCACTCTCCGCAAGTGGTAAATAGGAAAGGTCTGTGGGCAAACCGTAGCTCTGAAATAGATCTTTAACATAAAATAGATATTTAAAAGAATTATTTATCCATCTCTGCATTGTGTTTCGGGAGGTTGTGGTAAATCTTTCGATATATTTTTTCACCCTATCGTTTATTGTTACTGGTACGTTAAAAGTTTCGGTTATGTTATCGAGAGTATTGTAATGTAGATTTAATTTTTTGTTGTCCTGAAATAGAAAAGATGTGTCAAAGTCTGGTTTATATACCTTTGACAAATTTACTGAATCTTGTTTAGGTTTTTCCTGTTTGTTATCTTTATTTGAGCTAACGGCTACTTTTGGATTATTTTCTTCGGTATTTAAGAGATCAACAGTCGCAGTTGTCCTGATTTCGGGTGAATAGATGTAATGTGGCGATGATATTTTTATGTTTTGTATATCAAAGTTTTTCGTTTCTAGTGGTTTTGTGGATGTGTTTTGGTTAGAGACGGAGCCGGGTTTGGATAATCCGGCGCAACCTAAAAGTGATATTGATAAAAGCAACATTACTATCTTTTTCATCAAACAATTTTATAAAGATGTTTTAATGATATGTCAAGTCAAAATATGTAACATATTAACAGTTAGATGAAAAATATGTTTCTTTAAAAATTTGATTGATTTTTCTTTGTTTTATGTTATATTTAGTTTAACTAAACAAAGGAGGTTTCTATGTTGATAGTAGTAATAGATCCTGGATCCACTTCAACAAAGTTAGGTGTCTTCAAAAATCATAAAATAATAAAAAAAACGATATCCCATGATAGAAAAGAGATAGATGCCTGCCAAACAATTTTTGACCAAAAAGATTTTAGGTTTAATGTAATTAAACAAATCTTGGGGGAATTGTTAGATAATACTGAAAAAGTTGATGCAGTTGTAGGTAGGGGGGGGCTTATGAAGCCTATTCAGGGGGGTGTGTATAGAGTTAACGACAGGATGATAGAAGACTTAAAAGTCGGTGTGATGGGTCAGCATGCTGCAAATCTTGGGGGGATCATTGCCAGGGAATTGTCACTGATCTATGGTTGTGAAGCTTATATCACAAATCCTCCGGTGATTGATGAAATGCTTCCTATTGCTAAAGTATCCGGGTTTAAGGGTGTTGAAAGAAAAAGTATGTTCCATGCACTAAACCATAAGGCTACAGCACTGAAAGTATCAGAAAAGATAGGGAAAAGATATGAAGATATAAATCTTATAGTGGCTCATTTAGGTGGGGGTATATCTATAGGTATTCATTCTAAAGGGAAAGTTGTGGATGTAAATAATGCCCTTGACGGAGACGGCCCTTTTTCTCCGGAAAGGACTGGTGGGTTGCCTGTGGATGGTGTTCTGGAGCTTTTAAAAAAGAATCTGTATACAATTGATGAATTAAGATCGGTTGTATCCAGAAAAGGTGGGTTATATTCTTATTTAAATACAATCGATCTAAAAGAGGTTGAAAAAATGATAGACAATGGGGATGAAAATGCTAAATTATACTATGAGGCTATGGGATATCAGGTTTCTAAAGAGATAGGTGCTCTATCAACCGTTGTAAATGGCAATTTGGATGGTATTGTCCTAACAGGTGGGCTTGCTTATAGCGACAGATTCGTAAAACTTATTACGGATAGGATATCATTTTTAGGTAGGATATTTGTTGAGCCGGGTGAGAATGAGATAGAAGCCCTTATAGATGCTGGAATAAGAGTTTTAAGTGGTAAAGAGATTCCAAAAGAATATAGTTAGGAGTATGTTATGATTGAAATAGGTAGTAATATCAAGAAAATCATCGATACGGAGCAGATAGATGTAGAATTTTTACTAAAGCAGGTAAATTTATCGGAGGAAGAGTTTAAAGCTATTCTTGAAAATGAGACCAAACCAACTGTATCAACACTTCTGAAGCTTTCAAGGGCTTTAAACAAAGATCTTTCCCTTCTTATCTATGGTAATGAATTTAAGCCGAAAAAGGCTGTTGCCACAAGAAGAGATGAGAGAGTTCCGGTCAGGAGAAGAAGAGGTTATGATTACGAGAGCCTTGCCCCATTTTATATCGGAAGGAGTATGGAACCTTTGATCGTGGATGTGAGAAGGGATGAAAAACAGGAATTTAGCGCACATAAAGGTGAAGAGTTTCATTACGTTATGAGTGGAAAGGTTAAAACAGTTGTTGGTGAAGAGGAATTTATTCTTGAAGATGGTGACACGCTATACTTTGATTCATCCATTCCCCATTGTATCAATTCTATTACAGATTATTCAAGGCTTTTAGTGGTGGTATTTAATTCGGAGTCTATGGTGCATCAGGTGAAAGGGAAGAAGATGAGGGATATGGTACAGGCGGCAAAACTGTTGCCCAAGAAAAATATATCTCTGATCTGTCCGGATGATTCATCCCTCGGAGCTGGAAATAGAGCCATCGAAGAGGGGATTGTAGATAAGATATATCTTGTGGGGAACATCGCCAAAACGGAAGCTTATTGTAAAGGTTTTTTAAATTACAAAAATCACTACGAATTTGTGGATCTGGATGTCACGGACAATTATGAGCTTGATGCGGCCAGAAAAGGGGTGGAGATAATCAGAAGGGGAGATGGCCATTTGATTATGAAGGGTAAGATAAATACCCAGAATTTCGTAAAAGCTATACTGGATAAAGAAAAAGGTTTAAATATAGGGAGAAGATTATCTCTTGTAAGCATTTTTGAGCTACCTTCCGTTGATAGACTTATATTTCTCACCGATCCGGCGATTAATCCATCACTTTTTATAAATGATAAGCTTGAATCGAGCTTTGATATACTAAAAAATGCAATCGAAGCTGCCAAAAG
Source organism: Calditerrivibrio nitroreducens (assembly GCA_002878065.1). Lineage (GTDB taxonomy): Bacteria > Chrysiogenota > Deferribacteres > Deferribacterales > Calditerrivibrionaceae > Calditerrivibrio > Calditerrivibrio nitroreducens_A. Next base: position 9,879 of record PNIN01000059.1, on the reverse strand, counting down.
TCTTGGGGTTGATAAACCGAGGGTTGCCCTACTTGATGCAAATGAGGTTCCATCTTCCAAAATCCCCACCAGTCTACTTGAAAAACAGCTATCAGAAATAAATTGGGAGGATGCTTACGTATATGGTCCGTTGTCTTATGACCTTGCACTTTATCCAGATTCTGTTGAAAAAAAAGGTTTGAAGGATAATCCTGTGGCTGGAAAGGCGGATATACTAGTGGTTCCTCATATAGAAGGAGGTAATTTTCTCTACAAGGCTTGGGTGATGACTATGGGGGTGGAGGTGGCTAATCTTGTCTTGGGTGCTGCCTGCCCGGTGATACTCACCTCCAGAAGTGATGGGGAGATGACAAAGTTTCTTACAATATGCGCAAGCTCTATATTTAGCTCCCATTCGGGGAAGCTTTAGTATCAAACAGAAACTTTTTTTGAATTAGATATATAAAAACTCTTGACTTTTTGCAACTGAGTTGCAATTATAATTATGAAACTTAGTTGCAAAATCAGGAGGTGCTTTATGAGAAAAATATTTTTTACCTTTTTTCTGCTGTTTTCTTTAGTTACGGCAAATGCCTCAGAGAGGATGATAGCAGTAACAATTTTACCTCAAAAGTTCATCACCGAAAAGATTGTCGGAAATCTCTGGACGGTCATATCGATCATACCTGAAGGGGCAAATCCACATACGTATGAACCTAAAATTAACACTTTAAAAAATGTCAGCGCTGCATCTGCTTATCTGAGTCTTGAAGAGGTGCTGGATGAGATATGGGTAAAAAAGATTCTTGATGTAAACCCAAAAATTAAAATATATCGTATGGATAAAGGGGTGGAAAAGTTGAGGATGTCGGATGACGATCATCATCATGGCAAAAAACTGTTTCACGATCCCCATATATGGCTTTCACTGGATAATATGAAAATAATTGCACAAAATACAAAAGATATCCTTTTAAGTATTGATCCTGCCAATAAAACAAGTTATGAAAAAAATTACGAACAGCTGGTAAAAGAGATCGATATGTTAAAAAATGAAGTATCTTCGCGCTTGCTCACTAAAAAAAATAAAAGTTTTTTAGTATTCCATCCTGCATGGGGGTATTTTGCCAGAGATTTTGGTTTAAACCAGGTTTCCATAGAGTTTGAGGGGAAAGAGCCTTCTCCTAAAAGGTTGAAAGAAATAATATCTTTTGCTAAAAGTAAGAATATTAAAGTTATCTTTGTACAGCCTCAGATTTCGAGTACCACTGTGGAAACCCTTGCAAAAGAGCTCGGAGCTAGAATTGTAAAGATAAATCCACTGGAATACGATTGGCTTAAAAATATGAAATATGTATCACAGGAAATTGCAGATGGGTTAGAGTAAAATTGAAAACGATAGTTGATCTACAAAGGATCTATTTTAAATATGATAATGAAGATTTCTGGATACTTGAAGATGTTAATCTTACGCTAAAAGAAGGGGACTATCTAATTATAGTTGGACCAAATGGGGGTGGGAAGACCACGCTGATAAAGGCAATGTTAGGGCTTCTAACCCCCACAAAAGGATTAGTAAATCTGAATATAAAACAATCAGATATAGGGTATCTGCCGCAGTATATATCATTGAAAAGAGATTTCCCCATCAAAGTAAAGGATGTTATTCTTTTAGGATTGCCCAGGGGGAAAGTTTTTTCAAATGAATACTTTGAGGAAATCGTAAGTGAACTTAAAATAAGCGAACTTCTTCATAAAAGGGTATCTGAACTTTCAGGTGGTCAGCTGCAAAGGGTGCTTTTAGCAAGGGCGGTGATTTCAAAACCAAGGCTTCTAATTCTTGATGAACCTACATCCAATATCGACCCCTATGGTACATTCTGTTTTTTTTCATATCTTGAAAAGTTGAATAAATATATGACAATAGTGATGGTCACCCATAATCTAGGTCTTATCATGTCTGGAGTAAAATCTGTTGCCTGTGTGAATAGAAAATTGATATTTATGGACAAGCCCCAGATAAATCAGGAGATGATAGAGCTGATGTATGGTGTTCATGATCAGCATAGCTGCCATTTGGGGCAATACCTTCACGATGAAATAGAGCATATCTCCAGGGGAGGTATTATCTGATGGATGGGTTTTTTGATTATATATTCTTAAAAAATGCAATCTATGGGATAATTTTAAGCAGTTTTATATGTGGAATAGTGGGTAGTATTGTGGTTGTAAATAGAATAGTGTCCCTTGCCGGTAGTATAGCCCATGCTGCTTATGGTGGTGTGGGGATAGCCTTCTATTTTGGTTTACCCGTTACAGCCACAACTATGGTTTTTTCTTCGATATCCGGATTTATCGTAGGGTTTTTAACCGAAAAAGAAAATGCCCTTTCAGACTCATTTATAGGAATGATCTGGGCGTTTGGTATGGCTCTGGGGATTATACTCACCGATCTTACTCCTGGATATAATGCAGATTTGATGTCCTATCTGTTTGGTAATGTCCTTACCATTACAGATATAGATCTTATATTATCCGGGATACTTTTATCGTTGATCTTAATACTTCTTATTTTAAATTATAAAACTGTGGTTCTTGTATCATTTGACAAAGATTATTCAAGGGTGGTGGGGTACAGAGTAAATATCATTTACTATATTATGCTCATCATGGTTTCCCTTTCAATCGTAATACTTATCAAAATGACGGGTATTATCCTTGTAATGGCTATGCTCACCATACCCCAGAGCATTGCAATAAAAAGATGTAAAAGTCTTTCATCTATGATGGTTTTGTCAAGCATCATTGCCCTTTTGTTCTCCATTATAGGGTTTATCATTGCCTACCGTTTTAATCTTTCCACCGGAGCAACGATAATCCTCTTTTCTGTAATTGTATATTTTATAGACACGCTGGTAAACTATGTCAAAAGATAATGCTGAAGAGATTTTAAAAAGATTCAATATCAGGCCTAATCGTAATAGAATCAAAATCTTAAATGCCATCATCGGTCAGGATCATACCATCTCGGCAGTTGAGTTAATCGGTGACTTAAAGGATATAGATAAAACAACCATTTATAGAACATTAGAGTTGTTTGAAAAGAGGATGATCATTATGAAAGATGTGGATTTAGATGGGGTGGGGCATTACTGTGTAAGGTTAGAGCAAACAGAGCCACACACACATTTCTACTGCAGGGAATGCCATAAAACTATCTGTAAAGAGATTGACAAATCTATTGAATTAAATATAGTAGATGAAATGGTGGACAGCATCGAAATAAAGATAGTGGGGGTATGTAAAAATTGTCTTCAGAAAAAGAGATCCTGATCTTTGACCTTGATGGAACAATCCTTGATACAATTGATGATATCCATAGCTCACTGATGAATACGCTAAGATATTTTAATTTCCCGACATTTGATATCTCAATCACAAAGCAGTACGTAGGTGATGGGATAAAAAAGCTTGTGGAAAGGGCAGTGGGCGAAGATAATTTTAAAGATGAACATGAGAGACATTTTAGAGCTGTTTACAAAGAAAATCTTGTCAACCAGACAAAGCCTTTTACTTCAATACTTAACGTTCTTGAGAGATTAAAAGATAGATACATCATGGCTATTCTTTCTAATAAATCATTTGAAATGACGGATTATCTCGTAAAACATTTTAAATTGGATAACTATTTTGTAAGATGGTATGGAGGCGATTCTTTTGTGGAGAAAAAACCTTCCCCTTTGCCCATTTACGAAATTATAAAAATTACACGCTCAAAAAAAGATGGATATTTAATTGGTGATAACTACACGGATGTGGAGTCTGGAAATAGAGCAGGTCTTAAAACTATTTTCTGTAGATACGGTTATGGTAAGCTTTATGGTCAACAGCCGGATTATTTTGTGGATACTCCGGAAGAGCTTTTGAATATACTTATCTGATCTGGGGCATTTATGAAAAAAGCGTATAAATCAAGATACATATATTATGACGGAAAAGTTTCAACGGATAAGTATTTAATTTTCGATGAAAAGATTATCGGTATATCGGATAATTCGGAGGATGCGGAGAAGATCTACGAAAAAGAAAACTCTATAATAATGCCAGCATTTATAAATACGCACACACATCTGCCGATGAGTCTTTTTAGAGGTCTTGCGGATGATATCCCACTTATGGACTGGCTGAGAAATTATATTTGGCCTGCGGAGTCAAAGTATTTATCTGAAGAGTTTGTCTATGATGCCACCCTTCTGGCTGCCTGTGAAATGATCCATTCAGGTACAGTCTGTGGAAATGATATGTATTTTTATTCAAAAAATATAGGGGAGGCCATCAAAAAAGCCGGGTTAAAGGTGGTATTGGGGGCCGGAATTCTCGATTTCCCCACAAAATTTGGAAAAGATATAGATGACTATCTAAACAATGCACTAAAGCTATACGAATATTTTAGAGGTGATAGAGACGTAAGAATAGCCCTTTCCCCCCACGCCCCTTATACAGTTTCACCTGAGAGCTATAAAAGATGTATAAAATTTGCCGAAAAGTATGACCTTTTGATACACACACATCTTGCGGAGACGATGGATGAGGTGAATAATATAAAACAGAAATATGGGAAGACCCCGGTTTCGTTGATGGATGAGGTTGGGTTGTTTGATACAAAATCTATCCTCGCCCATATGGTGCATCTAACAGAGGAAGAGATAGATGTGATAGGTAAAAAATCTGCAAATATCTCCCACTGTCTTGAGAGCAATTTAAAGCTTGGTAGTGGCTTTGCAAACATAAAAAAATATATGGATGCGGGGGCAAATGTCTCGATAGGTACTGATGGAGCCGCTAGCAACAACGATCTTGATATGTTAGGGGAATTGTCCACTGTGGCTAAATTTCACAAAGGTTTAAATCTTGATCCTACAGTACTGGATGCTGGTACTGTAATAGATATGGCCACAAAAAATGCTGCCAGAGGGCTTTTTCTGGAAAATTGTGGGGAATTAAAAAACGGTTTTTACGCTGATTTTATTGTGGTTAGGTTTGATGACCCTTTTACCGTTCCTGTTTTCAACCCTGTTTCTCAAGTGGTTTACTCTGCTAAAACTCAAAATATAGTGGATTTTTTTGTGAATGGAGATCCTGTAATGGTGGATGGAAAAATCGTCACAATAGATGAAAATGAGGTTATTGAAAAAGCCAGATGGTGGGGGGATAGGATTAAGTGAATGGTCATTTAGAAGTAATTATCAATCAGGTAATAATATTCGGCATGCTGATGTTGATTGGCTATATAGCCTCAAAGAGAAAAGTAATCTGTCAGGATAGTCTGTCTCATCTTGCCCGTTTTATAGTAAAGATCATTCTTCCCTGCCTCATCTTTGCTGTTGTGGTGGGTAGTGGGGTCACACTAAAAGACTTTTTGCTTTCGCTTCATTTTACCTTTGCGGTCATCATACTGTTTGTTTTGCTTCCAATTTTGGGGTATGTTATTGCAAAGCTTTTCAGGTTGGAGGGGAAAAGTTTTAATATTTTTTTACCTCTTATGACATTTGGTAATATGGGGTTTATTGGGATCCCTCTGATAAATGAGGTTTACAAAGATCCTCTGGCGGGTGTATCAATTACAATATATACACTTGTGGATATGTCTTTGCTCTGGACTTTTGGTGTGTATATGTGTAGTAGACATATTGGAGGATCATCGATAAAAAATTCTATAAAAAATATGATAAATCCCACCACAATAGCGCTTTTTCTGGCTATTTTAGTTTTAGTATTCGGGATAAAATTGCCCAGGGTCATTGCAGATACCATTTATGGTATAGGTGGGACGAGTAAATACCTTACGATGATATATATTGGGGCTGCCCTAAGCTTTATGGATCATAAAGGGGTTTTGAAAAAGCCTCATATATTTGCTATAGTAATAGTAAAGTTGATCATCATGCCTGTAGTGTTGTATGGTATTTTTAAAAATTATCTCCCTTCAGTCCAGCTTGGTATTTTAAGTATTGTGGCCGGCTTACCCATCATGACCACTGTCGTCATGCTTGCAAAGGCATACGAATCGGATGATCATCTTGCCACAGAGGCTATTTTTGTCACCACGATTTCTTGTCTTTTTACAATACCTTTAGTTTCGGTAATAAATACCTTTTTATGGAGGTAGAAGATGAAGGTTACCTTTCTGGTGGACAATTATGTTGACAGAGCAGGATTGCTGGCGGAGCATGGATTTTCCGCTCTGATAGAGGTAGATGGCAAAAATATCCTTTTTGATGCTGGACAGACAGGTGCTATTATGTCTAATATAAAATTTCTTGGTATCTACCCCAAAAGTATCGATTTTATTGTGTTGAGTCATGGACATTACGATCACACCGGTGGGCTCTTATATTTGAATCTATCTGAACACATAAAGATCTATTCCCACAAAGCTATAGACTCTAGACATCTTAGAGTAAGGCTAGATGGAGATTATGACTACATAGGTATTGATGAAACGTTCTTTTCAAAGAATCAACACCTATTTTCATTCAACGAGTCAGTTAGCGAAATTGACAAAGGGATATTTCTCTCTGGAGGGATAAACAGGTTTGAAGAGTTTGATTCAGATAAGAACCTTTTTATAGAGTATTCAGGGGTATATTCAAAAGATTATTTTCCCGACGAGCAGTATCTTGCCATAAGGGAGGAAGATGGGTGGAGTATAATTACCGGATGTTCCCATGCCGGTATTGTAAACATAGTAAAAGATTTTAAAAGTAAATTTGGTGATCCAATTATAAAAAGTGTAATAGGGGGCTTTCATCTATTTAGAAGCGGTGAAAAGGAGCTGCATCATGTTTCAGATTTTTTAATGAATAATGACATAAAATATATAATAACTGGACATTGCACAGGGATAAATGCCATCTGCCATTTTAGTAAGATTTTCCAGAAAAGGTTTATTCCGATAAAAGTTGGACTTACTGTTGAAATTTAGCTTTACTTGCAAATAAATTAATTATATGATATATTGTATCTAAGGGGGTGTTATGGCGTTAGATCACAATATTTTACTTGAAGTGGGTACGAATGAGTTTGAGGTGGTTGAGTTTATTATCAGAGGTGAGAGAGATAATTACTATGGTATTAATGTGGCAAAAGTGCGGGAGATCATAAAGTTTCCTGAGGTGATACATGTTCCGGAGGCACATCCGGCTATAGTTGGCACGGCAAACGTCCGGAATAAGATCATTCCCATAATCAATCTTGCCTACTGGCTCAATATTAAATATGACTACGACCCTTCCACCGCAAAGGTGATAATCACCTATTTCAATCTTCAATACAACGGATTTATAGTGGATGATATAACACGCATCCACAGAGTAACCTGGGCTGACATAAAAGATTATGCCACCATTTCAGATTTTCAGCTGGCCAATTCTGTATTGGGGGTGGTGAATATAAACAACAGACTTGTGCAGCTTCTGGATTTTGAAAAGATCGTTTCTGAGATAAACCCCAATACAAAGATGGTGAACGTGGAGATAGATTATTCTAAATCAACTTTAAGATCTAAAAAACATGTATTCCTTGCGGAGGACTCCGACGTAATCCGAAAGCTTTTGGTGAGGAATCTCGAAAGTGCCGGCTACAGGGTAACTGCTTTTGAGAATGGTAAAAAATTACTCAATGCAATTGATAAATCGAATCCAGACATAATTGTAACGGATCTTGAGATGCCGGTGGCTGATGGTACCTTTTTAATAAAAACATTGCGTAGTACTGATAGATTTAAGAATACACCCATTGTAGTATTTTCATCTCTTGCCAGTGAGGAGAATGAAAAAAAAGTGCTGGGGATTGGGGCAAATGCCTTCATAGGTAAGCCTGATATGAGTATAATGATAAATACACTTGATAAATTAGTTTTGTAAGGAGATGCTGATGAAAAAATTTATTTACCTCTTGCCCGTTTTGTTTTTGTGTGCCTGTGCCACCGAAGATATAGCTCTCTTGAAAAAAAGTGTAAGTGATCTTAACAGTCAGAATATGGAATTGAAAAAAGAGATTGCAGAACTTAAAACTGGTATTGCGGAGCAGGATCGAAAAATAAAGACCGTAAATGAGGATATAAGACTCAATGCAGAGGCTGTAATTACGCTGAAGTCTGATCTAAAATCGATGGAGACGAGGTTGAGTGATAAGATAAAAGCTATCGAAGCCCAGTTGCCCCAATCTAAAGCCCAAAAGTCAGATCAGGTTCAACAGAAGATACAATCTTCCCAAGCTGATTCAAACAAGGTATATATAGAGGATAATATAGCAGACAAGACTACTCTGTACAATCTGGCAATGGAGCTTTACAAAAGTGGACGTTATGAGGAGAGTATTGATAAATTTAGATCTTTTACGGTGCGATTCCCGACCGATTCCCTCGCGGACAATGCCCTTTACTGGATGGGTGAAAGCTATTTAAATCTCAATAACTTAGAAAAAGCTGCTGAGTCGTTTAAAAATGTTATAGAAAATTATCCTCAGGAGAATAAAGTCCCGGACGCTATGTACAAGTTAGGAGTTACCCTTGATAAATTGGGGAAAAGAGAAGAAGCGGTGGATATACTTAAAAAGCTTATTTTAAATTTTAAATATTCAGATATTGCAAATACAGCCAAAAGCAAGCTAAAAGAATGGGGAGTAAAAGATGAATAGGTTGTCCTATCTCCTGGCTATTTTTTTGTTATCGGGCCTTGCATTTGCGGATATAAATTATGAGATCAGAAAGGGTGATACCCTCTGGGGTATATCCAAGAGGTTTTATAAAAATCCTTTTAAATGGTCTGTAATCTGGAAGTACAATACTTACATCAGTAATCCGGATCTGATATATCCTAAAAAGTTTGTCGCCATACCTCTGAAATCCAAAGCAGAGAAAAAAAACACAGCTTATGCGGAGATAGACCTATCTAAGTTTGAAAGATTGACTGATGCAGTAGGTGAATTTACCCTGGAAAATGCCATAGCTTTAAAAGAGGATCCAGATACATTAAATATATTGGGTGTTACCAAACAAACCTCCACGGACATAAAAGATAATGAGAAGTTTGAACATATTAAGAGGGTGTTGGGCTTTTATAAAGATGGGCAGTATGAATTGGTATTTGAGTCACCTATCAATTCAGAGGTGGTGAGTATACAGGATGGTAAATTCAATGCTGCGGATGGTGATATCGTGTATGTAGTCTCTGAAAAAAGCTTTCTGGTGGGAGATAAAGTGGTATTCCTTGAGCCATTAAAATCAGAGGATAAGTTTGTGGTGTATAGTTATGCTGGAGAAGGGGTGGTTTATAAAAAAAGTGGAAACAGCTATCAAATAAGAGCCACAAAAGTATACGACGCCATTAGAAGTGGGCTAAAAGTGGTGGACTATATAAAAAATGACTTTCCAATGCCTGTGGAATTTCTAAAAACCGATCTTGATAAAAAAGGGGTCATAATAGGTATGCAACACAACTCCTCCATGTCCGGTCAGGGCTATACTGCAGTTTTAAATATTGGTAAGAATAGCGGAATAAAGCCAGGAGATATTTTTTCCATTTATAGGTATGTGGTGGAAGGTGGTTTTAAAAATAGAATTGTTGTGGGGGAAGGTGTGGTGGTGTACGCTCAGGATAGGTATGCTACGCTTGCGATCCTTTCAAACAATCAGGAGATTATGGAGGGGGACATGGTGTCCCTTGACATGGTTGCGGTACAATAGTTTTGAAAAAAGTGCTTGCAAAAATCTAAAAAATAATGTAGAAATCTAGTCCCCCAAGACGGAGGAGTGGCCGAGTGGTTTAAGGCACCTGTCTTGAAAACAGGCGTGGGTTGATAGCCCACCGTGGGTTCGAATCCTACCTCCTCCGCCAT
>PNIN01000044.1 GCA_002878065.1 Calditerrivibrio nitroreducens | reverse complement strand
CCACTATCGATTCTTTATTTGCCAATGCTATCTCTATTCCCCTGTCGGCTGCTTTATAGGTGGGCATAACACCTGCAAAGCCCGTTGCAGCGATTAAAATAAGATCCAGAGGTTCATTTTCAATTAATGATATAAGATTGTTCATACCGTTTAATACCTTTGTTTTGCCACTGATTATTTCACCATCCCCGCCAGTACAAACGGCAAAACGAGGGCTTAATTCGTTGATCTGTTTTGTAAGAAGATCTATGTTTCCATGACATGTTAGAAAGACCAAATCAAATCTATCTTTGTGTCTTTTTATTACATCAATGGCCTGAGTGCCTATAGAACCTGTAGAACCAACTATTCCAATTTTTTTCATAGCCCAAGAGAACTTACAAAAAAGTATAATACCGGTGCCCCAAACAGTAAAGCATCCACCCTATCCAGCATCCCACCATGCCCCGGGAAGATGTTGCCGGAATCCTTCTTCCCAGCCTTCCTTTTAAACATAGATTCCGTAAGATCACCTATTACACCGGCAAATATCACAAGTATCGATGATATCAGTGTGTATAGTATACCTATGTCTAAAAATATCTCTGAGTAGATGAATGCACCTATAATCCCCCCCATGATACCTGCCACAAGCCCCTCAATACTCTTCTTGGGACTGATTATCTCGTATAGTCTATGTTTGCCAAACTTAATCCCAAAAAAGTATGCAAATGTATCGCTGGCAAATATTATCACGAAGAGATAAAATATATAGTGATAGTTGATATTCCTGAGAAGCATGATAAATGAAAAGAAAAATGGAACATAGAAAACATTTAAAAATGTTATCCCTACTGTATTAAAAGTCGATTCCAGAGGCTGATTACCCAGCAATTTAATACAAAGCGACATAAAAGATACAACAAAAACCGTCAGCAAAAACATCTTAAAATCGTTTAGATAAAATCCATAGGGGATGAGAAATGTGCCGATATATGTTGGTATTTTGAGATATTTTGACCCTCCAGCTTCGATCAATTTGGAAAATTCATATGTAGCTATATATATAAAAACAAGCAGCAGCATAAAAAACCAGAAGTGATTGAGCTTTATAACAGCAATAATCAAAGGTGGTATAAGTATAACAGCAGTAATAATCCGCTTTAACTTTTCACTTGTTAAGAATCTGCTCATCGGTTTTTCCAAATCTTCTTATCCGCCTGTTGTAATCTGCTATCGCTTCGTCAAAATCTTTTTCACTAAAATCCGGCCACAACACGTTTGTAAAATATAGCTCACTATAGGCAAGCCGCCACAGCATAAAGTTGCTTACTCTTATCTCACCACTCGTTCTTATTAAAAGATCTATATCAGGGATGTCAGGATTATAAAGGTAGTTTTTAAATAATAGCTCCAACTCCGATTCAGCTATTTTACCGGAGGCAAAATCCCGGGCTAAATTTGATGCAGCTCTTGATAGCTCATCCCTACCTCCATAATTCAAAGCAAGATTTAAAACCATTCTCCTGTTATCCTTTGAAGCCTCAATAATATCAATAAGCTTACTTTTCGTTGCTTCCCTTAGCTTTGAGATATCACCTGATACCCGAAGAGAGATCCCCTTTTCCACGATATTTTTCATCTCACTATCAAGATAGTCATCCAGAAGCCCCATCAATGTTGAAACCTCTTCCTTCGGGCGAAACCAGTTTTCAGTGGAAAATGCGAAAAGGGACAGGTATTCTATCCCCATATTTGCCGCATGTTCCACAATCCTTTTGACGGTTTTTACCCCCTCCCTGTGCCCCATTACCCTTGGTAGAAGGTGTTTTTTTGCCCATCTACCATTTCCATCCATAATAATACCCACATGAAGTGGTATCTTTAGAGGTTTTTTAACCATTATATTTCCATTATCTCTTTTTCTTTCTTCTCTGTTATCTCGTCAATCTTTTTTATGTACTCATCTGTGAGCTTTTGAATCTGTTCAGTCCCCTTTTTATTGTCATCCTCTGAGATCTCTTTATCCTTTTCCATCTTTTTCAGTTTTTCAATAGCATCCCTTCTCTCATTTCTTATGGCTATTTTTGCCTCTTCGGACATCTTCTTAACCAATTTTACGATCTCTTTTCTCCTTTCTTCTGTAAGAGGTGGGATAGGTACCCTGATAACCCTTCCATCATTTGAAGGGGTGAGCCCCAGATTACTTGACAGAATTGCTTTTTCAATAGGCTTTATCATGCTTGGTTCCCATGGTTGGATAATTATCATCCTTGGCTCTGCATTCAATGCGGCCACCTGTGAAAGTGGTGTGGGAGTTCCGTAATAGTCCACTTTAATGTTGTCAAAAAGTGAAACGGATGCCCTACCGGTTCTAACAGATTTTAACTCCGTTTTGTAATGATCCAGTGTTTTTTCCATCTTCTCTTTTGTTTTGTTAAATAGATCGCTTACCATATAGTTATCCCTCCACTATAGTTCCTATTTTCTCTCCACTTATTATCTTTTTCAGATTCCCTTTACCATAAAGATCAAAAACTATTATAGGAATTTTATTGTCCATACACATCGATATGGCGGTGGAATCCATTACCTTTAGGTTCCTATTCAATACATCAAGGTAGGTTACAGTATCAAATTTAACCGCATTAAGATCTTTCTTGGGATCTGACGTGTAGACACCATCCACCTTTGTGGCTTTCAACACAACTTCGGCATTGATCTCAGATGCCCTAAGCGTTGCCGTTGTATCTGTGGTAAAATATGGATTACCGGTACCAGCTCCAAATATTACCACCCTACCCTTTTCCAAATGGCGCATTGCTCTTCGTCTTATGTAAGGCTCTGCTATCTGACGCATCTCGATTGCCGTCTGCACCCTCGTCGGAACCCCAATATTTTCAAGGGCGTTCTGCAGTGCAAGGGAATTTATCACAGTGGCAAGCATCCCCATGTAATCTGCGGAAACCCTGTCCATATCTTTGGCCGATTCAGATACCCCCCTGAAGATATTACCACCACCTACAACTATTCCTATGCTTACCCCCATGTCGTATACCTCTTTAATCTCCTGAGCAATAAATTTTACCACATCACCATCTATCCCGTAGTTCTGTTCCCCCATGAGGGCCTCACCACTTAATTTCAATAAAATTCTGTTGTACTTCAGGTTCATTGTATAGTCTCCTTTTTTCTATTTTCTTCTATTTTATGCTTAAAAGTGAATACCTTGTTTGTTAATGGTAATTTTACATCCGAAGCATATTCTATAGTAATTGTAATATAATTTTCATAATCTTTCATGGTTATATTATCAGATGTTAATTCAATCATAGCATCATTTGCCTCTTTAATCAGCAAATACTTTACTTTTTCTGGAGTAAAGCCTATTTCGTTTTTTATGATATTTTTTGCTGCAGCCTCATAAATCTTAAATTTTGCAAAAGGCAAAGCAAACAGTATCGCAGTATAAATAATATAGCCTGTGATAAACAGTTTTATTAAAAATTTTATCGTATCCATAGAGCATAACTATATTATTATTTAATTAATTTCAATAGTCTATTAAATCTAAACTCAAAATTTTCCCCAAAATTCCACGACCAATATATTATCAATGCTTTACCCTTAATGGACTTCTCAGGTACAAACCCCCAAAATCTACTGTCAAAGCTGGCATCACGATTATCCCCCATAACAAAATAGTACCCTTTTGGGATTGTGATCTCTTCAAAATTATCCCTTGGATTCATATATTCAGGGAAAACCATTTCCGATTCATATCTTGTATAGCTCTCATTCAAAGGTTTGCCATTTAGAAAAACTTTCTTATTCACCATTTTTATTCTATCACCGGGGACAGCTATAACTCTCTTTATAAAATCCTTTTCTGGCTCAAGGGGGTATTCAAAAACTATTATATCCCCATTTTTAGGTTTTGTGAAAAGATAAGCCACTTTGTTCACGAGAATGTGATCCCCTATTAAAAGTGTATTCAGCATAGAACCGGAAGGGATTTTATAAGCCTGAATGAAAAATGCCCTTATGATCATCGCCACCACAAAAGCCACCACAATTGAATCGATAGTGTCTTTGAATCTATTCTTTTTTACCACAACCTCTTCCTGGCTCATCTATCAAGCTCCTCTTACTTTTTAATCTTCATTTATTTTGAGAACGGCCAAAAAGGCCTCCTGCGGAATCTCCACCTTTCCCACCATCTTCATCCTTTTTTTACCCTCTTTCTGCTTCTCCAGAAGTTTCCTCTTTCGCGTTATATCTCCACCGTAGCATTTGGCAGTTACATTTTTTCTAAAAGCCTTTACGGTGGATCTGGCAATTACCTTATTACCAAGTGCTGCCTGAATGGCTATTTCAAACATCTGACGGGGGATAACCTCCTTCATCTTCTCCACCAGATCCCGCCCCTTGTAATATGCCTGATCCCTGTGTACTATGATACTCAACGCATCAACTGGTTCACCATTTATTAATATATCGAGCTTTACCATATCGGCTTCTCTGTATCCAGCATGCTCATAATCAAAAGAAGCATAACCTTTGGTAATCGATTTTAGTTTATCGTAGAAATCCAAAACAATCTCGCAAAGGGGCACCTCATACTCAAGTATCACCCGTGTGGAGGACATGTAATGCATATTTTTCTGAAACCCTCTTCTGGATTGCAATAGCTGAATCACATTACCCACATATTCATTTGGGACAATAATGGTAGCTTTTATTATCGGCTCTTCGATATATGAGATCTCACTAGGGTTTGGAAACTTTACAGGGTTATCAACTTCCACCACATCACCATTCGTCTTATAAACTTTGTATATAACCATAGGTGCAGTGGTAATAAGGTTTAGGTCAAACTCCCTTTCCAACCTCTCCTGAATAATCTCCATATGTAAAAGCCCTAAAAAACCACATCTAAACCCAAATCCCAGAGCGGCAGAATTCTCCGGCTCGTAGGTGAAGGAACTATCATTTAAGGATAACTTTTCCAATGCATCCCTGAGATCTTCAAAATCTTTTGTATCAATAGGATAAAACCCACAGAAGACCACAGGTTTTACATGTTTAAATCCTGGGAATGGCTCCCTTGTCTTGTTCTTAGGATCGGTAAGGGTATCGCCTATTCTGACATCTTTAAGCTCTTTAATTCCTGATATGACAAATCCAACCTCACCTGCAGATAACTTATCAACGTTTTTTGCAAGTGGTGTAAAAACCCCCACTTTGTCCACATTGTACTCTTTATCATTGGACATAAAGCAGAAGGTATCCCCCACCTTTAATTCCCCATCAATTACTCTGATCAGGATTATTACCCCCTGGTAAGAATCATACCACGAATCAAAAACCATAGCTTTTAACGGTGAATTTACATCTCCTTTTGGCTCCGGGATATATTTTACCACCGATTCTAAAATCTCCTTGATCCCTATCCCCTCTTTTGCACTCGCAGCTACAGCATGGGAAGCATCGATACCGATGACATCCTCAATCTCCTTCTTCACCCTTTCAACATCTGCACTTGGAAGATCTATCTTATTTATAACCGGTATCAACTCAAGATTTTGCTCTATAGCCATATAAACATTTGCTATAGTTTGGGCTTCCACCCCCTGAGAAGCATCCACCACTAATAATGCCCCCTCACAGGCCGCAAGGCTGCGGGAAACCTCATATGTGAAATCCACATGCCCCGGAGTATCTATAAGATTTAGCTGATAGGTATTACCATCATCGGCGGTGTACTGCAGTCTAACCGTCTGGGCCTTGATGGTAATCCCCCTTTCCCTTTCTATATCCATTGAATCCAGCAGCTGATCCTTCATCAATCTTTTGTCAATAGCCCCTGTATATTCTATAAGCCTATCCGCAAGGGTGGACTTTCCATGATCTATATGGGCTATAATGCTAAAATTTCTTATAAACTTTTTACCCATCTACTATAGCCTTCCCACAGAAGTATAATTGAATCCAAGGGCTTTCATCTTTGAAGGTTCGTATATATTTCTGAGATCCGCAAGATTTGCCTTCCTCATCAGGGATTTTATCTTTTCCATATCCAGCTTTCTAAACTGGTTCCATTCCGTCACTATCACAAGACAATCTGTCTCCTTGACTGCTTCATACTCTCCCTTGCAATAACAGATTTTATCACCAAAAAATTCCTTTGCATTCGCCATAGCTTCAGGATCAAAAGCGTTGACCTCTGCCCCCAAATTCAAAAGTTCACCTATAATTGTAATGGAAGGGGATTCCCTCATATCATCGGTATTTGGCTTAAAGGCCAGGCCTAAAATAGCAAACCTAAAACCTTCCAAAGCACCATCTTTTTTCTCGATATTCATAAGTTTTAAGATCTTATCCACCATCCTCAACTTCTGCTCTTCATTCACCTTTATCACAGTATCCACAATCTGGAAGGTGTAGCCATTTGATCTGGCGATGTATGATAATGCTCTGGTATCCTTAGGAAAACAAGATCCACCATAACCTGGCCCCGGATGAAGAAATTTTGGACCGATTCTGCCATCCATCCCCATAGCTTTTGCAACTTTATGGACATCCGCCCCCACATATTCGCATAGATTTGCCACTTCATTTATGAATGTGACCTTCAATGCCAAAAAGGCGTTTGAGGCATACTTTATCATCTCTGCAGTTTCTATATTAGTTATTACAAAAGGAGCTTCATTGAGGTAGTGGGCACTGTACACATCCTTCATTATGGCAATAGCCTCTTCACTTTCAGCACCGATTACTATCCTATCCGGCCGCAAAAAATCATTCACAGCGGCACCTTCCCTTAAAAATTCAGGATTACTTACCACATCGAAACGCACCTTCTCCCCTGCAATAGATCTAATGATATTTTTCACCCGTTGACCGGTTCCCACAGGAACGGTACTTTTATTCACTATGACTTTATAACCATTTAGATTTTGGGCAATATCTCTTGCCGCCTGATCCACATATCTCAAATCTGCACTACCATCCTCACAGGATGGAGTACCCACGGCAATAAATACAACCAGATTATTCTTCACAGCCTCAGCTATGTTAGTGGTAAAAGTAAGTCGCCCCTCTTTCACATTTTTTGCAACAATGTCATCAAGCCCAGGTTCATATATAGGGATCTCTCCCCTTTTTAATTTCTCAATCTTTTTCTCATCAATATCCACACAGGTAACAAACATCCCAAACTCAGCCAAACATGCCCCTGTCACCAAACCAACATAACCTGTACCTATTACTGCAATTCTCATCTTTACCTCTTATAATTATTTAACCTTAAATTATTACATTCAATTTTGCAAATAATCAAGTTTTTTCTAAATTTACAGAAAAAATACTTGACATATACATTACTCTTTTATATATTTGCTGTTCACAATTAAATAAGTATGTAGCAGGTGATAAGGATAAACGATGTTTGCTGCACTAAACGAGAAGCTCCAGGGGGTATTCCGTAAGCTCCGTGGAGAGGTTAAACTTACTGAAGAGAATATAAAGGAAGCCATAAAGCAGGTAAGGATTGCACTGCTTGAGGCGGATGTCAACTATAAAGTTGTAAAAAAATTCATCGATAATGTCCAATCTAAAGCAATTGGGGAGATCGTTTTAAAATCTCTTACCCCGGATCAGGTATTCATAAAGCTCGTACATGACGAACTGGTATCGATACTTGGAAGTCATACATCCAAAATAAACCTAAAGCCCAACCCTCCCACTGTTATTATGCTGGTAGGCTTACAGGGTTCAGGTAAAACAACTACGGCTGGAAAGCTTGCCAAGTATTTCCATAAAGATGGTAGATCCACCCTTCTGGTGGCAGATGACATATATAGACCTGCAGCCATCGACCAGCTTATCGTCCTTGGTAGTCAATTAAAAACAGATGTTTTTTATGATAAAGAATCAAAAAATGCCACCGAAATAGCTGTAAGAGGTTTAGAACAGGCCAAAAAAAGTGCAAAAGATATCGTCATCATCGATACCGCCGGTCGACTTCATATAGATGAAGATCTAATGAAAGAGCTTAAGTCCATCAAAAATGCCGTAAACCCGGATGAAATACTCTTCGTTGCAGATGCTATGATAGGTCAGGATGCCGTAAATGTAGCTAAGCAGTTCAACGAAGCCATCGGGATAACAGGTGTTATCTTCACAAAGTTGGATGGTGATGCCCGTGGCGGAGCTGCCCTCTCGATAATGGAGGTAACCGGTGTACCTATAAAATTTGTTGGTATTGGGGAAAAACTTGATGCATTCGAGCTTTTCCACCCTGATAGGATGGCCTCCAGAATACTCGGCATGGGGGACGTGGTTACCCTTGTGGAAATGGCTCAAGAGGCAATTGATGCGGAAGAAGCCAAAGAGATGGCCACAAAGGTTGGGAAAACTGGCCTCGACTTCAACGATCTTCTACAGCAATTTAGAATGATAAAAAAGATGGGTTCCCTTGAGTCTATAATGAAACTTATACCAGGTTTATCAGCGACGCCCGATCTAAATGTGGATGATAAACAGTTTAAAAGGATTGAAGCGATAATCTATTCCATGACACCTGAAGAGAGAAAAAAAGCTCACATCATCAATGGAAGTAGAAAAAAAAGGATAGCAAAAGGTAGTGGCACCACAGTTAATGACGTAAACAAACTGATAATGCAGTTAGAACAGATGAATAAGATGCTTAAAAAATTCAAAAATAAATTTGGTGGAACGAACAAGTTTGATAGAAAAATGTTAAAAAATATATTCCCACCAATGCGTTAAAAGGAGGTGTTTAAGTGGCAACTAAGATCAGACTTTTAAGAATGGGTCGTAAAAAAAGGCCTTTTTACAGAATTGTAGTGGCCGATAGCAGGGCTAAAAGGGATGGCAACTTTGTTGATATATTGGGTTATTATAATCCATTGCCAGATCCAGCAGAAGTAAAGATCGATGAGGAAAAGGCATTAAAGTGGTTGGGCACAGGTGCGATACCTACAGATACGGTTCGCAGTCTATTTTCCAAAGCCGGTATAATGAAAAAATTTGCTGAACAATAATAATGCGGAGGTACTAATATGAAACAGTTAGTTGAATTCATCGTGAAATCACTTGTTGACAAGCCTGATCAGGTTCAGGTTAGAGAGGTGGATGGCGAAAAAACCACTGTAATTGAATTAAGGGTAGACCCTGCAGATCTAGGAAAAGTAATAGGCAAACAGGGACGTACAGCAAGATCGATCAGAACTATTCTTGGAGCTGCTGGAATTAAAAAAGGTAAAAGAGTTGTTCTTGAAATTCTTGAATAAGATAGGGCCCGAAAGGGCTCTTTTTTAGGTAGATATGAAGTTTTTTAGAATCGGTCTCGTAAAAGGTACACACGGCTTAGACGGAGAGATAAAACTAACAATGAATACCGATAATATAGAATTGGTAGAAAATCTGGAATATCTGATGCTCGGAAAAAATCGCAAACCCCTTTTTTCTGGCAAAGTTGAATATATTGAGCCCATGAATGGCCTTTTACTGGTAAAAATCGAAAATATAAATGATGTAGATACAGCTATGAAATTCAAGGGGTATGAAGTGTTGGTGCCAGAAAATCTTCTTCCAGCAGAAAACAGTGACGAGGTTTATTGGTTTAAGATTGAAGGGGCAGATGTATTCGATGAAAATGGGACAAAATTTGGTAATTTAATCGATTACATTGAAGGTGGATCCACTGATATATTTCGTATTAAAGGTCTTGACGACAAATATTACCTCATTTCAAATAATAAAAGCCATGTTTTAATGATAGATGCTGAAAATCATAAGATAGTAATAAGGCAAGACGGATTGGTGGATGAAGACTTATAATGTTATTACCATCTTTCCAGAAATGATCAATGAGATATTTAAATATGGGGTTCTCTCCAAGGGGATTGATACCGGTCTTTTTAGAGTAAACCCTATAAATCTACGGGACTACACAGAGGATAAACACAAAACGGTTGATGATTACCAATATGGCGGTGGTCATGGACTCGTAATGAAGCCAAAGCCTATATATAAAGCTATTGCGGATTTAAAGTCCAAAAAAGATACACATATTGTTTTTCTCGACCCAAGAGGGGAACAGTTTACCCAGAAAACCGCCGAGCGACTTTATAGCTATGACGATATTACATTTGTTTGTGGTAGATATGAAGGGATTGACGATAGAGTGAGAGAACTTATGGCTGATGAAATGATCTCCATCGGTGATTTTGTGATTACCGGAGGGGAACTAGCTGCCGCAACTATAATAGATGCCGTTGCAAGATTGATCCCTGGCGTTCTTGGTGATGAAAACTCGCCTAACGAAGAATCTTTCACCACAGGGCTTCTTGAGTACCCACACTTCACAAGGCCTGCTGAATTCATGGGTAAAAAGGTTCCGGAAGTGTTGATTACAGGCAATCACGAAGAGATAAGAAGGTGGCGGATCACGGAATCGATAAAAACTACTTTACAAAATCGTCCAGATATGATATTAAAAAAATCTTTTTCTAAAGAGGAAGAGCAGATATTGTGGTCTCTCACCAGGGAAGCGCAAAGTAAACTTGATATTTACGTTGCACTTATGCACTATCCCATGAGAGATAAAGAGGGTAAGGTGGTTACCACCTCTATCACCAATATGGATCTTCATGACATTTCAAGATCATGCAGGACATTTGGTGTTAAAAACTATTTTGTTGTAAACCCTATGCCAGCCCAGAGGGAGATAGCCTCAAGGGTGGTTAAACACTGGATAAAAGGTTATGGTGCCACTTACAATGAAAATAGAAAAGAGGCTTTTGAATACACGGTTATCACGGATAGTTTGGCTTCTGTGATAAAAAGTATTGAGGAAAAAGAGAATAGGTCGCCTATAATTATAGCTACTACTGCGAGGTATCAGCAGAAAGCTATTAGTATAGAAAAGTTAAAAGAGATTGCTGATAGACCAATTCTTTTACTTTTTGGCACCGGATGGGGTTTTGTGGATGATATCTTGGAATTCGCCGATTATGTTTTAAAACCGATACACGGTGTTGGCGATTTTAATCATCTATCGGTAAGAAGTGCTGTGGCAATATATTTAGATAGAATAAATAGATCGTTTCAGGAGGATATATTATGAAAAATAAGTTTATCGAAGCTGTTGAAGCTGAAGTGAAAACTAAAGAGATCCCATCTTTCAGAGTTGGTGATACCGTTACTGTAAATTTTAGAATCGTTGAAGGTAACAAAGAAAGGGTACAGGCTTACAAGGGACTTGTAATTGCTATGCACAGAAATGGAGCTGCTTCAACATTTACCGTGAGAAAGGTTGTGGGGGATGTTGGTGTGGAAAGGATATTCCCTCTTTATTCCCCAAGGATAGACAGCATTGTGGTTGAAAGAAGCGGTAGGGTAAGAAGAGCCAAACTCTACTACATGAGAAAGCTAAGGGGTAAAGCTACCAGGATAAGAGAGAGAAGAAAAGGGTTTTAAGTTGACAAAAGCTTATAAAATATAATATAAAACTTTAAGTATTAGAAGAGGTTAGAGAATGAAAACTACATGGATTAAAGAAAATGCACCAAAACAATGGTTTGAAGTGGATGCCACAGACAAGGTACTTGGTAGATTGGCATCAGAAATTGCTATGATACTTATGGGTAAGAGAAAGGCTATCTACACCCCTTTCATCGATTCCGGTGATTTTGTCGTGGTTACAAATGCTCATAAAGTAAAAGTTACCGGTAATAAGCTCAAAGACAAGAAATACTACTGGCATTCAGGGTATTTTGGTGGATTGAAGGAAAGAACATTTGAAAAGATGCTTCAGGAAAAACCTGAAGAAGTTATCTATCTGGCTGTCAAGAAGATGCTTCCCAAAAACAGGCTTGGAAGGAAGATGATCAAAAAGCTTAAAGTTTACACCACACCAGATCATCCACATACCGCTCAAAAGCCTGTTAAATTAGAGTTTTAAGGAGGAGTAAATGTCAAACTATTTTTACGGAACCGGAAGAAGAAAAACATCTATCGCAAGAGTGTTTATAAAACAAGGTAGCGGTAGTATCAAAGTAAACGGCAAGAGCCTTGAGGAATACTTTGAAAGACCAGTGCTTAGACAGATCATCATGCAACCACTTGAAACACTTGGTGTTGTTGGTAAGTATGATATATATGTAACTGTTGCCGGTGGTGGAAAAACCGGCCAATCCGGAGCAATAAGACATGGCCTTGCAAGGGCTCTGGTACAGATCGATCAAAACAATAGAAAACCTCTCAAAGTTCAGGGATTCCTCACCAGAGACCCAAGAATGGTGGAAAGAAAAAAGATGGGGAAACCAAAAGCGAGAAGGGATTCTCAGTTTTCAAAACGTTAGAAATTATTTCATTATACATCATCAGAAGCGGGGAGATACCCCGCTTTTTTTGTTTAAAAATAGATCTATGAGGTGTGTATGTACCATCAAATTGCTGATGAATTTCAGATAAAGCCTGATTATGTTAAAAGTCTTATCGAACTTAATGAATCTGGGGCAACTGTACCTTTCATTGCAAGGTATCGTAAAGAACAAACAGGTGGTATGACGGAAACCACAATAAGGCAGGTGCTTGACAGATATAATTATCTACAGAATCTAAATAAGCGAAAAATAGAAGTAATAGAAGCAATAAAAGAAAAAGGTAAGCTCACAGACGAGATAGAAAAGCTGATAGCCACAGCAACAACCCTGAAAGAGGTTGAAGATATTTACACCCCCTACAAATCAAAAAAGAAGACCAAAGCAGATATTGCAATTGAAAAAGGGCTACTACCCCTTGCAGAATTTATACAATCTACCGATGATGAAGATAAGATACTTGACTTTTCTGAAAAATTTTTAAATGAGGAATTCTCCTCAAAGGATCAGTTGATATCTAAAGCCCTCGAGATTTTGATAAATAAAATAGGTCATGATCTTGATGTGAAAAAAAGGGTAAGGGAGCTTGTATGGCAACATTCCTTTATCGTTGTTGAAAAAAGAAAAGATGTGGAAGGGCGTACAAATTACGAAGATTATTACAATTTTAGACAGGAGGTCCCCAAACTACCACCCCACAGAATACTTGCTATATTCAGAGGTGAAAAGGAGAAGATTCTAAAAGTTAAATATGAACACGATGACGACCTTTTATTGTCAGCCATCACTTCCATAGCAAAGAATAAAGGCTATTCAGATAATTCCTACTGCCATAAATCGGTAAGGGATGCATATAAAAGAATGGTCATCCCTGCCATAGAGCTTGAAATAAGGGATGAACTGTGGGAAAACGCTGAAAACAAAGCGATAGAAATCTTCGCAAGAAATCTTAAATCCCTTTTAATGACCCCTCCGGTAAAGAATATTTCAATATTAGGGATTGATCCAGCTTTCAGGACTGGTTGTAAATTTGCGGCGGTGGATCCAACAGGTAAGGTATTGGAGTATGGGGTTATTTACCCCACAGAGCCCCAATGTGATTATGAAAATAGTAAAAAACGTATTCTTGATCTGATAAAAAAACATAATATAAATGCAATAGCAATAGGTAATGGTACCGCAAGCCGGGAAACAGAAGAGTTTATTGCAAAAGTGATAAATGAAGAAAATTTAAACCTTTCATACACCATCGTTAGTGAAGCTGGCGCAAGTGTATATTCTGCAAGTGATATAGGTGTCAAAGAATTTCCTGATCTGGACGTGACAATTAGAGGAGCCATCTCCATTGCCAGAAGAGTAATAGACCCATTGGCGGAATTAATCAAGATCGATCCAAAATCGATAGGTGTGGGGATGTACCAACATGATGTAAACCAAAAAAAACTTCAGGAACGTTTGAATGAAGTGGTGGTGGATGTGGTAAATAGCGTAGGTGTTGATCTAAATACCGCAAGTGCAAGTCTTTTGAAATATGTATCGGGACTTAATAGCGGTCTATCGGAAAAGATAGTTGCATATAGAGAAAAAAATGGTACCTTCAAGTCAAGGGAGGAATTAAAAAATGTGTCGGGCATTGGTGAAATGGTCTACAATCAGGCGGCAGGTTTTTTGAAAATTTACAACGGCACAGAGCCCCTCGATAGGATGTTTATCCATCCTGAACAGTATGATAATGTATATAAATTATTGAATTATCTGGGTTTGCAGATCGAAAACGCTAAAATGATACGACTTGCATTAAAATCAAAAAATATCGCAGATATTTCAAAACAGTTTGGAATAGGGGAATTAACCCTAAACGATATCATCACAAATCTTGAAAAACCTGACTTAGACATCCGTGATTCGGTAGATCCTGTGGTTTTCAAAAAGGGGCTGTTGAAGATTGAAGACCTGAAAGAGGGGATGATTATAGATGGCAAGGTCACTAATATCGTAGATTTTGGTGTTTTTGTGGATATAGGTTTAAAGGAATCCGGTTTTATACATATCTCTGAACTTTCTGATAGATACGTAAAACATCCCTCCCACATTTTAGAAGTGGGAAATAAGATAAAAGCTAAGATAAAAAGCATAGACATGGAAAGAAAAAGGATTTCTTTGAGCAGGAAGGGAATAAATGAAAATTAAATCATATTTGACATACAGATATATAAACAATGTTTTACAAAGATGTTGATTTATTTTAAAAATATGTTAAAAGACTCTTAACCAAACATGGAGGAACTCATGAGTAAAATATATCTAAAGCCTGAAGAGATGCCAAAAAAATGGTACAACATATTAGCTGACCTACCCACACCGATGGATCCACCCATCAGCCCTTTCACCGGCAAACCAGTGACCTTTGAAGAGATGAAATCCATCTTCCCTCCCCACCTTATAGAGCAGGAGATGTCGGATAAAAAATGGATAGATATACCTGAGAAGGTGCTGGAGGTGTTGTCCATCTGGAGGCCTTCACCACTGATAAGAGCTAAGAGATTGGAGGAGGCACTGGGAACAACCGCAAAAATCTACTATAAATATGAAGGTGTTTCCCCTGCAGGCAGTCATAAACCGAATACCGCCGTAGCACAGGCTTATTACAATAAAATAAATGGTATTAAGAGATTAACCACTGAAACCGGTGCTGGACAATGGGGAAGTGCCCTTTCACTGGCATGTAAGATGTTTGATATCGCCTGTAGGGTATATATGGTAAAGGTAAGCTACCATCAAAAACCATACCGTAAATCTTTTATGAGACTATTTGGGGCAGAAGTGATCCCCAGCCCCTCAGACCTCACCAATGCCGGAAGAGAAGTATTAAAGAAAAATCCGAATTCTAATGGTTCTCTGGGTATAGCCATCAGCGAAGCTGTGGAGGAAGCAGCCCAGAGAAGTGATACAAATTATGCATTGGGCAGCGTGCTAAATCACGTTCTTCTTCACCAAACTGTTATCGGTCTTGAAGCCATCAAACAATTCGAACTGGTGGGGGATTATCCAGACAAAATATATGCCTCCTGTGGTGGAGGATCAAATTTTGGTGGAATAGCATTCCCATTCCTTGAAAAGATGTTAAAGGGGGATAAAAAAACCGAAGCCATAGCTGTTGAGCCCGCAAGTTGCCCCACATTAACAAAAGGTGTATTCGAATACGACTACGGCGACGAAGCAAAGCTTACCCCAATAATGAAAATGTATACCCTTGGTCATGATTTCGAACCACCCGCCATCCATGCGGGAGGTTTAAGATACCACGGAGATTCTCCAATTGTAAGCTATCTTTACAACAAAGGTTTAATCGGCGCTGAAGCAGTTCATCAATCAGAAGTGTTTGAGGCTGGCATTTTATTTGCCCAAACAGAGGCTATAGTCCCTGCACCAGAATCTTCTCATGCAATTGCCGCAGTCATAAAAGAAGCGAAAAGATGCAAAGAAACTGGTGAAACCAAAACCATTCTTTTCTGTTTGAGCGGACATGGATTTTTTGACATGGGATCTTATGATACATATCTTGATGGGAAACTATCAGACTTTGAATATCCGGAAGAGGCCATAAAGGAATCTTTAAAGCATCTACCAAATGTAAGTTTGAAATAGCATATAAACGGGGGGGGGTATCCCCCCATCTTTTAAAAGGACAGTTATGGAAAAGATCCTTCTTCATCAATGTTGTGGTCCCTGTTCAATTTACCCTATAACTATACTGGAAGATAAATTTGAGATCACTGGCTATTTTTATAATCCAAATATACATCCAGTTTTGGAGCTATACACAAGACTCGAAAACGTCATAAAAGTTAATAATTTTTACAACGTAAAATCTATATATAACGATGAATATGGACTCAGAGATTTCTTCAAATTTAAAGATGTAGAAAAAGAAAAAAGGTGCAGCTACTGCTATGCCATAAGATTAAAAAATACTGCTAAATTTGCATCTGAAAACGGCTTTAGATACTACACATCCTCTCTACTATACAGCAAATACCAAAATCATGCGCAAATAAGAGATCTTGGTGAAAATTTCGGAAAGGAATTCAACGTTGAATTTTACTATTACGACTTCAGAGAAGGGTGGAAAGATGGAATAAGAATCAGCAAAGAGATGAATATTTATAGACAACAGTATTGCGGTTGTATATTTAGCGAAGAAGAAAGGTACATGACACAACTATCCAGAAAGATCAGAACTACATATAATTCACTCTAATTTTTAATAAAATACCAATAATATTTAATAAGATATATCGATAACAATCGGAAGATTTTCTTAATCCTCTTTTTCATCACTGAAAAAATAAAGGGATAAGCTAAGCAAGATACCAGCTGTACATATTAGAAAAACAGTTCTATACGCCTCAGGTGGATATTTACCACCAACCTTCTGATAAAGATCTATGACCACCCCCAAAAAATGCTGAAAAATAGCTGCTCCAAAAATAGCAAAAAAGTTTATCCAGCTCATTACAGTCCCCGCCTGGCTCAGAGGAAACCTTTCCTTTGCATGAGAATAGCCTATAATACCTGCAGATCCAAAAAATCCGTAAATAAAAAACGTTATATAAAGTACCTTTATCGATGTATCCGGAGATACCTTGGATAGTATGATTAAGGACATCATAAATACCGATAGTCCTGCAATAATTACCCATTTTCTCGAATGAAAAACCTTATCCGAAAGAAAACCGAGCATAGGTCCACCAAAAATAAATCCTATTGCAATCATACTGATTATCTTTCCGGCTTCCGTTTTAGATAGATTAAATGTATCCATCAAAAACGGCCCCCCCCACAGCCCCTGAATCCCCACAAAAGCACCAAACCAGAAAAATTGCATATTTGCAATGATCCAGAAGTTTTTATTCTTCAAAATGGCAAGTAAATCGACTTTCGGATTTTCTGAAGAGTGTTCCACATCTTTATCTTTTAAAAATTTCCATATAAGAAAGGCCGACAGAGCGGTAAAAAAGGTAATAATCAAAAAGGACTTCCTCCAGCCTATTGAGCTACTCATAGCAGCAAGAGGTACAGTGGCAGTAAGCGCCCCTAAATTGCCGATAGCCATAGACAGCGCTGACAACGTAGCAAATTGATCCCTGGGAAACCAGATGGATAAAAATTTAAGTGTGGCCATATAGGCACATGATACACCAAAACCTATCAATGCCCTTCCGATTACTGCATAGATATAGCTTGGTGCCAGAGCAAAAAGCAAAGAACCAGAAATAGTAAAGAAGCTAAAAAAAACTACCGTTCTCTTGGGTCCATATTTATCTAAAATAGGTCCCAAAGGGAACTGAGCTGCAGCAAATGTATAGAAGTAAAATCCGCTCAACATACCAAGCGCTTCAGCAGTAATCGAAAAATCCCTCATCAGGTCCGGAGATATGACAGCAGTGGATACCCTGTAAAAATAGGATAGATAATACATAGAAATAATTACAAAAAACATCACAATCCTGTTAGCCATACAAAAGATTAACATATATATTTAAAAAATCAATAGAGTTTATGCCAAATTATCGTAGCATCACCTCATTTTTATGATTTGATCGTCTATTTTCAATAAGTTATGTTTGTAA
>PNIN01000079.1 GCA_002878065.1 Calditerrivibrio nitroreducens | reverse complement strand
ATCCTCCTTATATAAAGTTGTAAGATATTAAATTAATTTACTTAAAATTGCAATATTTTTTTGTTTGGATTGGGGCTATTGTTTTTTCAGCTTTGGATCATTAAGTCTTCTTAATCTTTTTGATAGAATGTCCGCTCTTCGAGTGGGTTCGGGGACGCGGTATTTGTCTGTGAAGCTTAAGGTTAGCATGATCGATTGTTCAACTGTAACCATATGGCCGGGGGAAACGAAGATAGGTTTGGTGTTTGGTTTTGTCCTTAGTGCTGATCCCACTATTTTAGCTTTATAGATGATGGGTGAAAAGGACCCTTTTAGATTGTCTGGATCTTCATAGATGCCAACTAACAGGCTTTTGGCGCAGCCTATGGTTGGTATGTTGTACGTGATCCCAAAATGTGATGCTATTCCAAAGCCTCTTGGATGGGCTATCCCCTGACCATCGATGAAAACTAAATCTGGCTTTGATTTTAGTGTTGAAAAGCATTTTTCTATGATGGGAAGCTCTCTAAAGCTTAGAAATCCAGGAACATATGGTATCTTTATTTCATCCACAAATGAAGCTTCTTCGAGGGTTTTAAGATCTCTGTCAAGCAGGATGATTGCACAATAACCTATATTCGTATATCTATCCACAGATATATCGATACCGGCTACTACTTTTATTTCCGATTTTAATTTTGATAGCACTACCTTTCTGGATAATTCATTTTGAATCTTTTTTAAATCTTCATACATCTTTTTTTAATTTAAATAATCCTGAAGTTTTTTCTTTACAGCCTTTTTCCTGAGTTTACTCAGAGCTCTTGATTCTATCTGTCTTACCCTTTCTCTACTTATATTTAGTATATTCCCCACCTCTTCTAGAGTCATAGGATTTTCCCCGTCAAGTCCATATCTCATTTTTAAAATATTCGCTTCCCTTTCATCCAGCTCTTGAATGAGTGATTGTAGGGTGTCCTTTAGTGTATGATTTATTACTTCATCCTCCACTTTTATTGTTTTGGATTCCATAAGATCCAGAAATGTCCTGTCTTCACCATCTTTAATTGGGGATTCAAAAGAAAGATAATTTTTTGATACCATTAAGATATTTTCTATATTTTCCTTTGGTATATTAAGGTATTCTGATATCTCTTCGGAAGTGGGCTCTCGGTGATACTGTTTTGACAGGGTCTCTATGGCTTCATTTATTTTATAAAGCAGACTTGCCTGCTTGATGGGTAATTTTACTGTGCCGGATTGCTCCGCCAGAAGCTGAATCATTGCCTGCCTTATCCACCAAACCGCGTAGGATATAAATTTTACCCCTTTATCGGGATCAAATCTTTTGGCAGCTTCCACCAGCCCTAAATTCCCCTGATTGATTAGATCACTTAGGCTTACTCCGGTATTTTTGTATCTATTGGCCATCGAAACAACGAATTTTATATTTGAAAGTATCAGCTTGTTTAGAGCTTCCTGATCCCCCTGCTGAATCTTTTTACCAAGATCATATTCCTCTTCCCTTGTGAGGGGTTTGAATTTATCTATTTTATTAATGAAATCTTTTATAGAATCATCTGTGAGGGATGATAAAGCTATTTCTAAATTTTCCGAAGATTCATTTATATCTAAATCTTCAAGTATCGAATCTAAATTTTCATCTAATACTTCTTCATTTATATCTTCAGTTTCATATAATTCTTCTACCTTATCTTCAATTACCGCAGCTCTCTTTTTTGCCACTATTTAATCCTCATATATTATGACCCTTAAAACTATGGATAAAATTTGTCTTTTTTAGTTCTAAAATTATAATAGCAGAAAAAAATAGAAAATAAAAGAGAATAAAGGGGGCAAAATACCCCCTTATGTTTAACTGATTGTAAGATAACCATTTTTAAACGAGATGGCAATTTTACTATTTTTCTTTATATTCCCTTTTATGATCTCTTCAGCTATTCTATTCTCAATTAATTTTTGTAGAGCCCTTTTCATAGGCCTTGCACCAAATTTCGGATCATATCCAGCTTTTATGAGTTCATCTATAACAGTAGCGTCGTATTCCATCTCCACTTCAATATTTGCCATTAACCTTTTCTTCAGCTCATCCAGCAGAAGTATCGCAATCTTTGACAAATGATCTTTGCTGAGTGGGTGGAATACTATTATATCGTCCACTCTATTTAAAAATTCCGGTTTGAAATATTGGGATATTATATTAAATACAAGCTTTGATATCCTATCGTATTCCTCTTCCCAGCTGCCACCTTTTTCAAATTCTGTCTGTATTAATTCGCTACCTATATTTGAAGTCATTATAATGACTGTGTTTTTAAAGCTCACCACTCTCCCTTTTGAATCAGTGAGCCTACCATCGTCTAATATCTGTAGCATTATATTAAATACGTCCGGATGAGCCTTTTCAATCTCATCAAAAAGTATCACAGAGTAGGGCCTTCTTCTGACCTTTTCGGTAAGCTGGCCACCTTCATCGTATCCGATATATCCGGGAGGGGCACCTATGAGCTTTGCTACGGAATGTTTCTCCATGTATTCACTCATGTCAATTCTTATGAGGGCATCTTCACTGTCAAAGAGAAATTCCGCCAGTGCCTTAGCCAGCTCAGTCTTACCAACACCGGTTGGCCCCAGGAAGATGAATGAACCGATGGGTCTTTTTGGGTTGCTAAGCCCGGCTCTACTTCTTCTTATGGCTTCACTTACAGATGATATCGCTTTATCCTGACCGATAACCCTTTTGTGTAGATTCTCCTCCATCTTGATCAGTTTTTCAGCTTCCTCTTCTAATAGTTTGGTGACAGGTATTCCCGTCCATTTGGCGATAATCTCGGCAATATCCTCTTCGTCCACCTCTTCTTTGAGCATCTTTTTATCTTTCTGAATTTCTTTCAGTTTATTATTAAGCTCTTCTATTTTTCTGTGTAATTCCACAAGTTTGCCATATTTTATCTGGGATGCAAGTTCGTAATTGCCGCTTCTTTCGGCGTTTAACATTGCATTTTTTTGATCTTCAATCTCTTCTTTTACTTTTTTGATTTCCACTATTATATTTTTCTCGTTTTGCCAATGGGTTTTAAGAGCTATGATCTTTTCGGATAGATCGTTTATCTCCTTTTCTATCTTTTCTAACTTCACTTTTGATACTTCATCCTGCTCCCTTTTTAAAGCCTGTCTTTCTATTTCCAGTTGCCTTTTTTTCCTTTCGAGTTCGTCAAGCTCTGTTGGCATTGAGTCGATTTCCATCCTCAGCTTTGCACAGGCCTCATCCACAAGGTCTATTGCTTTATCCGGCATGTGTCTGTCTGAAATATATTTGTGGGATAGGTAAGCGGCAGCAACAATTGCACTGTCTTTTATCCGGACACCGTGGTGTACTTCATACTTTTCTTTCAACCCTCTTAAAATGGATATTACATCTTCCACAGAAGGTTCATCCACTATGATGGGCTGAAATCTCCTTTCAAGAGCTGCATCCTTTTCGATATGCTTTTTGTATTCATCCAGCGTTGTGGCTCCTATACAGTGCAATTCACCCCTTGCTAGTGCTGGCTTTAAAAGGTTTGCGGCATCCATTGCCCCTTCGGCAGCTCCTGCTCCCACAAGTGTGTGCATCTCATCTATGAAAAGGATTATTTCCCCTTGCCGCTGTCTTATTTCATTGAGGATAGATTTTAACCTATCTTCGAATTCACCTCTATATTTGGTTCCGGCAATAAGAGCTCCAAGGTCAAGGGCTAAAATGGTTTTATCTTTCAAAGTCTCCGGAACGTCCCCATTTA
>PNIN01000014.1 GCA_002878065.1 Calditerrivibrio nitroreducens | reverse complement strand
ATCTTTTGATGTAGTCGTATGAGGAGAACCCGGAGCCGAAATCATCTATGGCAAACTTATACCCTTCGGATCTTAAATTAGCAACAAATTTTTCAAGTATCGATAAGTTTCGTACGGTGTCCCGCTCGGTAAGTTCGAAAACTATATTTTCAGGGTTTATACCGTATCTTTTAGTTGTATCTATCACCTTTGGTATAAATTCTGTGATAATAAGAGATTTTGGCGATAGATTTATAAACAAGGTTTTACCTGGATGATTCTTCAAGATATTAAAGGCATTTTCCATCATTATGTAGTCTATTTTTATGATGTTGCCGGTTTTTTCTGCTATTTCGATAAATTCGTAAGCGGAAATTATCTTATCCCCCATGTCTATACGACAGAGCACCTCATAAAAATCTATGGAGCCCGTTTTTAAATCGATTATCGGTTGGAAGAATGGGATTATCCTGTTTTCATCTATAGCTCTTGTAATCTGGAACGATTTTTCGCTGATCAGCTTATTGACGCGATAAATATCTTCATCGCTCGGTTTTAATACCTTGTTTTTACCTTCCGTTTTGGATTTAAAAAGCATAGTATCGGCAAATGCGAAAAGCTCTTTTGCATCATCACCATGATCGGGGAAGATGGCATAACCTGCGGATGCTGTTATATTTATCTGTTTATCCTTATGATTGAGTGTAAAATTTTCGATCTTTTCCAAAATTCTTTTGGAGATGTTGTAAGCTTCGTTGCTATCTGTTTCTGGCATTATTATGGTAAACTCATCGCCACTGTACCTTGCTACAATATCCCCTAATCTAACATTCTTTTTTATCACTTCTGCTACTCCAGATAGGAAACTATCCCCTATGTCGTGGCCAAAATTGTCATTTAAAAATTTAAAATTATCGAGATCAATGATCACCACGGCGAATTTATAGTTGTGTCTTCTACCCCTTGCGACTTCATAGTTTAACAGCTCCCAGAAGATCCTTTGGTTAAAAAGATTTGTGATATTATCCCTTGTGGAGTAATACTCTAACTCTTTGTTGTACCTTGCGATCGCTTTTACAGAGCCTATGACATTTAAAAGGGTAGTGAGTATCCCTTCGATAACAAGAGATTTAACTTTATCCTCAGCATCTTTGGTATTTATCCCCACCCCTACAATGCCACCTATTTTAGGTTCATCAAGTATCAAACTTTTGGTTTCAAAATGTAGGATACTAGGATGAAAAATTTCACATCTATCTGAGGGGGCTACAGAGTGATGGATAGATATCGCTTTAAAATGACAGTATTGAGAGTAAAAGTTTTTGCACCGGATCTCTATTAACTTTTCAACATACTCTTTTAATTCTTCAGATGGTGGTTTTGTCCAGAAAAATTCGAGACAGAAATCGTTTTCATTTACCCTGAAAAGACTAAATGCTAATTGCACTTCGATAATCTTATTCATATCTACTATCAATGATAGTACATAATTTCTCCAATCTCTTATAACCTCCGATGTGATAAGGAATTTTTCGAGTATCTTAATTTCAAACTCAAGTATATCCCTATCCACAGCAGTTTCTCTTGTTTTCTTAAGAAATCTATTCAATCCATCAAAGATATCGTCGAGCTCTTTGAATATTGTGTTCTTTTTTATCTCTTCAACTCTAGTTAGATCTTTTACATTGTTTATATTATCGATCTCCTTTAATATCTGGGTTTTTATATTTTCGATTCTTTTACTAACAATGGAAGCTAAAAAGATGGCACCAAAGATCGGAATAGGTGAGAGTAATATAAAAAAAAGTAATGTGAGTTTTTTTGAGCTTGATATCACATCTTTAAAATCGATTGTTACTAAGAAGCTACCAGCCAGATCATCCTCTTTTTTAGAAATGTGGCAACTAAGGCAGCTTTTATCATAACGTTTTTCTAATGAGAAACGATAGACCCCATCTTCACTCATCAGTTCTTGTTGTTTTAGTTCTGAGGGGGTGAATTTGAGACCAAGTGCCTTTTCTACCTGTTTTATATGATTTGTGGATAGATTTCTGTTTTTAAAAAATTCGGATTCCAAAGTGTTTATGTTTTTCACACATCTTTCATACTCTTTTATGGCGATCTGCTTTATATTTTTTTGCTGAATATAGTAGAATAGAAAGATGGTAACAAAATAGGTTAGCAATGACACACAGATTATAAGTAGAAGAATAAAATTTTTTAAACGGAACGTTGTTTTGATGTTATTGATCATAGTTATACCTATTATTATTTTTTTTAATAGAAGCAAATCTTAAAATTTATTTTGACAAATGTCAAGATAAAAGATAAAGGTATCTCATACATACTCTTGAGACGGAAATCTCAAAGGCAAAAAGGAGTAAGACCCCTCTTTCCATAGGGATCTTTGACATAGATAATTTCAAGAGGATAAACGATACCTATGGTCACCCCACCGGGGATCTTGTATTGAAAAAGTTTGCCGAGATAGTCCAAAGCAAAAAGAGGGATTACGATATTTTTGGAAGATTTGGGGGGGGAGGAATTCCTCATTATCCTTCCTGGAACAACCCAAGAGGATCTTTTTAAAATATTGGAGAGTTTCCGGATCGCCATTGAGGAGGAGCTTGTTAGGTATGTCAATTTTAAGGTTACCTGTAGCATCGGTGGCTGTAGTATTAGTGATTACGAAAAGGTCGATATAGATAGTATGATAGCCTGTGCGGATCAAAATCTCTATTCAGCAAAAGTAACTGGAAAGAATAAGGTTTTGGTATAGCCATAAAGAGGGGATGGAGATCAGTCCCCACCCCTATATCAAAAATGATATTTTTTAAATTACACCAAGATCTAACATTGCATCAGCAACCTTTTTAAATCCCGCAATGTTAGCTCCAACTACATAGTTCTGTGGATATCCAAATTCATCAGATGTCTGTTTGCATGTCTGGAATATGTTTTGCATGATCTTTTTAAGTTTTTGCTCTGTGTAGTCAAAATCCCAGTTGCTTCTACTTGCATTCTGTTCCATTTCCAACCCTGAAGTGGCAACACCGCCAGCATTCGCAGCTTTACCCGGTCCAAAAAGTACACCAGCTTTGATGAATAGATCCACAGCGTCAGGTGTACATGGCATGTTGGCACCTTCGCCCACTGCTATCAGGCCATTTTTGATGAGAATTTCTGCATCTTTAACGTTAAGTTCATTTTGTGTGGCAGATGGCATTGCTATCTGACATGGAATCTCCCAGATATTTCCATTTTCTTTATAAACTGCATCTTTGTGATACAGTGTATAGTCTCTGATTCTTTTTCTTTCCACCTCTTTTAATTGTTTCAGCAATTCAAGGTCTATCCCTTTTGGATCCATTACATAGCCATTTGAATCTGATACAGCCACGACTTTTCCGCCAAGCTGATGGATTTTTTCCACAGTGTAGATGGCGACGTTACCTGAACCAGAAACAACACAGGTCTTACCTTCAAAAGTTTCATTTTTTACTTTGAGCATCTCTTCCACAAAGAATGTGGCACCATAACCTGTGGCTTCAGTTCTCACAAGGGAACCACCATATCTGATCCCTTTCCCTGTGAGGACACCAGCTTCATATCTATTTGTGATCCTTTTATATTGTCCAAACATGTAGCCTATCTCTCTTCCTCCAACACCAATATCACCAGCAGGAACATCTGTGTGCTCTCCAATATGTCTGTAAAGCTCAGTCATAAAGCTCTGGCAGAATCTCATTATTTCATTATCTGATTTACCCTTTGGATTGAAATCTGATCCACCTTTTCCTCCACCCATGGCAAGTCCTGTGAGAGAGTTTTTAAATATCTGCTCAAAACCTAAAAATTTTATAATACCTGCATAAACAGATTCATGGAATCTCAAGCCACCTTTGTAAGGCCCAAGAGCGCTGTTGAACTCTATTCTGAATCCTCTGTTTACCTGAACTTCTCCTTTATCGTCTATCCATGGTACTCTAAAAATAATCTGTCTTTCTGGCTCTACAATCCTTTCAAGGATTTTTGCATCCAGATAAATAGGGTACCTCTCGAGTAATGGTACGATTGAAAAAAGTACTTCATGTACTGCCTGATGGAATTCAGGCTCAGCAGGGTTTTTTCTTACCACATGGTTGTAGATCTGCTCTACTCTTTCTGTTGCTTTGCTCATCTTACATCTCCTTGTTTTTTATATTAATTCTATACTGTATGGATAATTTAATATACTCGAAAAGTACTTTATGTTAATTTTTTAATAGTGTCAATAATAAGTTTG
Organism: Calditerrivibrio nitroreducens; assembly: GCA_002878065.1. Classification (GTDB taxonomy): domain Bacteria; phylum Chrysiogenota; class Deferribacteres; order Deferribacterales; family Calditerrivibrionaceae; genus Calditerrivibrio; species Calditerrivibrio nitroreducens_A. The sequence goes on along the minus strand of PNIN01000014.1, from coordinate 14,242 downwards.
ATAAAATTGAAATTTCTATCTTAAAATAATAAAAATATAAGGTATATTTATTTGAATTTATTAGGAAGATTTGGTGCTACATTTGCTAAAATTCAGTATTGGATGAATTTAGTAAGCATTATAATATTAGGCTTACTTATTAAAAACAGCAATGAGCATGAAACTATCTGGTTTAAAATATTTTTTCCCTTTGAAGTCCCCAAAAAACTGCACAAAGTTTGTTTTAACTTTTCCGGCTACCCATTTAACTTCTTCAAATGTTATAGGAATGAGTGTGGTTTTCGATTCAAAAGTCTGAGTTCCATTTTTTATTACACCTATAAACTCTATTTTGGAGGGATTTTCATATGAGTAGTACCTTTCAAAGGTTACATTACCATTTGTGATATCAGGTAGCCGATTTATGTTATTGTCTAAGATCCTGTCATAGTTTAAAATCTGAAATAAAAATTTCCCCTTAGGTTTTAATAGTTTCATTACATAATCTATTATATTTGCAAAATCTGACCTTGATTTTGCATGGGCAAGGGTATTCCCTATGGAGAAAATAAAATCGAAGCTTTCCGGACGGAAAGGTAGATGGTGCATGTCTGAAATAATCAAACTGTAATCTTTATTAAAATCTAAAGAAAGTTCAACGCCGTAAGCTTGTATACCGTCGTTGTTGAATCTTTTTACGTAGCTTCCGGTGGCGGATCCGATATCTAAGACTTTATCTGAATTGCTTGTGAATAATTTTAAAAAATTATAGGTATCTTCTTCAAAAGGGAAAATCTCATCGTAGTATTCTGAAAGGATTTTATAAAAATTATTATTCACCATCTCTCCTTATTATAGATTCTTTATTAGTAATTTTGCTTCTTCGATCAATTGATTTAAATGCTCTTCATCTTTAAAGCTTTCTGCGTATATTTTATAAATTTGCTCTGTGCCTGATGGGCGTGCTGCAAACCAGCCATTTTCCGTTACTACCTTTACACCACCGATGGGGGCATCATTGCCGGGTGCTTTGTTTAATACCGACAAAATCTTATCTCCCGCTATTTCATCAGATTTAAAAAGATCCTTTGAGAGTTTCTTTATCTTCTCTTTTTCTTCAGGGGTAGATGGGATATCAAGTCTCGTATAGTATGCTTTACCGAAACGATCTTCAAAAGATCTGTAGTGTTCGTAAGGGTCTTTACCGGTTTCTACAAGAATCTCTGCGGATAGAAGACTCATGATTATGCCATCTTTGTCGGTACTCCAGGGCAGTCCATCTTTTCTCAAAAAAGATCCACCAGCACTTTCCTCACCACCAAAACCAAGAGTGCCACTTAACAAGCCATTCACAAACCATTTGAAGCCCACCGGTACTTCATAAACTTTTCTATTAATGATTGAAGCCACTTTATCTATCATGGCACTACTTACGAGTGTCTTACCTATTGCGGCATCTTTATTCCAGCCTACTCTCGTGTTGAAAAGATACCAGGCGGCCACGGAAAGGTAATGATTTGGATTCATCAGTCCACCAGTTTTTGTAACTATCCCATGCCGATCAAAATCCGGATCGCTACCAAAAGCTATGTCATAATTATCCTTCAAATTTATAAGCCCAGCCATTGCATATGGTGAGGAGCAATCCATCCTTATTTTTCCATCTTTATCAACAGTCATGAAGCTAAAGGTTGGATCATAAAAGTTGTTGTACAGATCGATATTAAGTTTATATTTTTCTGCAATATAGCCATAATAATCAAGCCCGGACCCTCCAAGAGAATCTGCTGCAATTTTTATCCCGGAAGATGATATCTTCTCGATATTTAAAACGTAGATGAGATCATCAACATATTCTTTCATAAAGTTATATTTTTTTATCTGTGAACTCTTTATTGCATGAGCAAAGTGCTCCCATTTTATATCATCAAGATCGTTTTCCATGATCCTATTTGCCTCTTTTTCGAGCCAGGAGGTTACATCGGTATCGGCTGGTCCTCCAGAAGGTGGATTGTATTTAAAACCACCATCTTCGGGGGGATTATGGGATGGGGTGATGACTATTCCATCAGCCAAGACTTTATTGTTTCTGTTGAATTTTAATATTGCGTAGGATACTGCAGGCGTTGGAGTCCATGGGGTGCCCTCTGATACCATCACTGTGATACCGTTGCCGACCAAAACTTCAATGGCGGTAATGAATGCAGGCTCCGACAGAGCATGGGTATCTTTTCCGATAAAAAGAGGTCCTTTTATCCCTTTTAATTTTCTATAGTTGCAGATGGCCTGAGTGATGGCGGCTATATGATCTTCGTTGAAGCTACCGTTTAGGGATGTGCCTCTGTGGCCAGAAGTGCCAAATACCACTTTATTCATTGGGTTTTCTAAATCCGGCTCAGTTATATAATAATGGGAAACAAGGTTGGGTATGTTTGTTAGAATATCTTTAGGGGCTGGTTTTCCGGCTAAAGGGTGTAAACTCATAGTAACTCCTTGTTAAAAATTTTGTTTTTTGTAAAATATGCCTGCAGTTTGGGATTTGATATTACCATAAAGATATACTTTTCTTGATGTTAGGTCAAATATTTTTATGGCATTTCTGATATTTTCCTTGAAACTCATTACCGACTCTGATTCTTTCTCTTTGAAATTCTTTAAATCTTTAAAATTTACATTAGCTTTTTTGGGATCTGCTGCTATAAAAAATATTCCACTTTCCACGATATCCTGAAAGAAATGTGTTCCAAAAGATAGTTCAGGAGAAAAGTCAGATTCGAAAAATCCCATCTCCACTAAAGCTCTCATATGATTTATCTCCGAAAAGGATACCGGCACACCAAGGGAAGGGGTGGTGGTGCCTATTCTGCCGGGTAGTATCATCAGGCAGTTTTCATCCTCTTTGTCAAACTCCCTGTTGATGCCACCTAGGGCTCTGGCGAGCTCATATTTTTCGCTATTTGTGAGATTCTTATAAGCTTCTTCCGGAACGTAAATAATATAGTCAATTTTCTCAAATATATTTCCCCCCATAAAGTTCCCTTTCACTTTCAAAAGAGGTAACATATCTTTGATCATCTCATCAGAAAGTTGTTTATTACCAGCTATAGAATTAGCCTGCAATGGACGACATTGGACTAAATTTATCTTTGGTGAATCAGGGGAAGTAAAATTCAATGTAAACTCAATATCCACGGGGTGTTCGTAATGTTTTTCCAATATCTTCAGTATATCTTTGAAAATTTCTAGAATATCTCCTTTATTAATAAGCCCATCAAAGCTTAAATAGTATATCTTCTGGAATTTATTTCTCCTACTTTCCAAAAATCTTTCGGTGGCGAAATCCCTTGAAGCAACGATATCAAGGAGCCACTCGGGGATTATCTGGTAAACCTTATTGATTGGCAGTGAATATTTGCCAGATTTATCAACGATAAGAGAGTCTATAAATTTCTGGGAGTATTTTTTTATTTCATTTACATCGCTATTGGTAAGGAGATTTGGGTTACTAAGGGATATAATCTTAGTATGTTCTCCTTCATAGGTATTTACTGCTCTTGTTCCCAGCCCCAGTACGATTCTTATCATTCCATCGGTGGGATCTATATCTTCGTGCCACACGTACGTATTGTATGATAGACCAACCCCAGCTATATCCGGGAAATAGAACTCTCCGTGATAATTACCAGACACCCTCTGTATGAGGATACTCATGAGCTCTTCTAATTTATCAAGCCCTCTTTCTTTCCTATATATAAGTGCTTCCCTACTCATTGCACTGGAATATATTCTCTTTACAGAATTTATGAAATCTTTGTACCTTTTTTCCGGTGAACCGGTAATTGAGGAGAAGAAGCTTTCATATTTTCCAGCAAAAGCGTTACCAAAACCATCTTCCAGGAGGCTACTTGATCTTATTACTATTGGGTATTGCCCAAAATAGTTTAGCATTAGCTTGAATTTATTTTCGATATGTTCCGGAAATTCCCCGGTCAAGAAAAGTCTCTCCAATTTTTCGCCGAAGACAAAATACCCATCATCTCTTTTCTGAGAAACAAACAGATCCCACCAACCGTTGTGTATGATATATTCATAATATACATCAGATCCTATGTAGAAGGAATCGTGTGGCTCAGATATTTCAGACCATTTGCTGTAATGATTTTCGAGAATTTTCCTTGCAAGAAGCATTCCAGCTGCTTTTCCTCCTATAAACCCTGTTCCTATCAATCGTTCTTTGATCTGTATGAGATCCTCTATCCTGAAATATTTTTTGTATAGACTGATGATTCTGTGATCTCTGCTGATCATTAAGTTACAAATTCTATCAAACATTAAAGAATATTCCGGTGATTGTGGATTGTTGATTACCCTTTTTGAGAGTATAAACAGTCTATCCCAGTAGTCGATATGTTTGTATATATCGTTGGAGAGAAGGCTACATATGGAATTATTGAGCATTGTGACTTCATAACTGGATGTGACTGGTTCAAAATCGTTGTTTTTATTAAACTTGTGGGGAAGGAACATCGTTGGGGAGTATCTTTCGAAAACCTTTATAGGTTGGACGTAATAAAAACCTTCATAATTTAGCACTTCGAGCATTACCTGTGTGGTATCGTGTATAGCAGTGGATGTTTTGAATGCATGGTAGTTTTTATAAATTGCAAAGTATGCAACCGTATCTAGTATATATAGGAATGGGCAGGTAATTTTAAAGAAGTTTGCAATCATCCAGTCAGTTGCCCAATAATTGACTAATTCTGAGAGACAATCGAATACGTAGAACACTTCTTTACCATTTTTATCTATCATACTATAGATACTTGATGCGAACTTTTCAAAGCTCGTTAAATCCGGATAAAAGATCTCAATTTTAGATAAATCATCTATTATGAAATCGTGAGTGGCAAATCTTACATATACCACCTTTCGTTCGTTCAGGATAGCATTATACACAAAAGGCTTTGTGAAGAATTTATAGTCGGAGATATTCGTCACAGACCAAACTATATTATCGCCGAGCCTGATATTATCTAAAATTTTATCAAGACCTGGTATTCCTGAGTTTATAGGTGTCTTGAAATACATTTACCCTCCTCTCTTATGCAAAAGATTTAAGCATAGCTGATATATCTCTTTTGACAATACCCTGATCTATCAATGTCTTATTTTTGATCTGCGGTAGCTGTTCCTCCTGTGTTGGTCTATCTACTTTGTAGATGATGCCAAGGGCAATTTTATCCTTTTCTCTGATCAATTTTAGGGCTTCTTCAAAGTTTCCTGGATCGTAATCATCGGCAATCCTGTAAACCCTTTCATCGTAATATTCATATCCGTAGTGTTTTCCAAAAGTCACACAGGGCTGAAGAATCTCTATGTGGGAAAAGCCATTGTGCATAATACCAGCTTTAATAATCGATTTTAAATGTTCCAGATCACCAGAATACCCTCTTGCAATAAATGTGGCTCCTGCCGAAAGAGATACAAATAGGCCGTTTAATGGTTCATCAATCACACCGTGGGGTGTTGATTTGCTTTTCAAACCTTTGTCGGTGGTGGGAGAAGCCTGACCTGTGGTCAGCCCATACACGTGATTGTTATGAATAAGGTATGTAATGTTGAGATTTCTCCTTATGGCATGTATAAAATGCCCCATCCCCATGCCATAACCGTCCCCATCTCCGCCATTTACAATTACGGTGAGTTTATGGTTGGTGAGTTTTACTCCGGTTGCCACCGGCATTGTTCTACCATGTAGGGTATGGAAGCCGTATGTTCTTAGATAATTCAACATTTTTCCGGAGCAACCTATTCCGGAAATATTTACTATATCCTTTCCGTTTATATCAAGCTCCGCAATTGCACCTTTTATAGCATTCCAGATGGCGAAATTACCACAACCTGGACACCAATTTGGAATTTTTCCAGAGTTAAAATCTACCGATTTCATAAAGCCTCCCCTGTAATTTTTTCATAAAGCTCATCTGCAAAGAAAGGTCTGCCATCATATTTTAAAATCGTTTTTTCGATAATCAGTCCTGTGTTTTCAGCTATGACAGATTTTAACTGGGCAGTCATGTTATTTTCCACAATAATGAGATTTCTATTTTCCAGCATAGTCTTGACTTTTGACCAGTCGAGGGGATAAATGGCTGGAAAATGTATAAAATTTATACGATCCGTAATCTTTAAAATCTCCATCATCTGCATTTTAACAGAACCCCAACATACCACCGTTATCTCTGCATCTATCTTTCCATATAATTTTGGATGTGGGATGTCGTTTGTGATGTAGTTTATTTTTTTAAATCGCCTCTTTTGCTGTATAACTCTATTTTCAGCATTATCAGTAACAAAACCGTATTCATCATGTTCGTTCCCCGGGGCTTTGTATAAACCACCAGGTGTTCCGGGGATTGTTCTCATTCCCACCCCTTTTTCCACCTCTTTATATCTGGGGAAAAACTCCATTGGCTTTTCAGGATCACCGCCAAATATTAACCCTCTATCAATCTGAAGATGGTCAGTTTTAAAAGGTTTTGTGGTAAAATGGGATTCGGAGAGGAATTTATCCGACAGAATAAAAACAGGTATATGGTATTTTTCCGCCAGATTAAAAGCTTCAAATGTAAAATAGAATAGCTCTTCAACGTCCCCTGGAGTTAAAACTACCCGTACAAATTCATCCTGAGAAGCGTTTAAAACAAATTTAAGGTCGCCCTGCTCCGTCCAGGTGGGCATTCCGGTGGCTGGTCCTGGCCTCTGGCTTTCCACGATTACTATCGGTGTTTCTGCTATAGCGGCAAGCCCCAACCCCTCCACCATAAGACTAAAACCACCACCTGACGTGGCCACCATACTTCTTGCTCCGGCGTATGATGCACCGATTGCCATATTGATGGCTGATATCTCATCTTCGGTATGTTTTGTTATAATATTGAAACTTTTTTCATGTTCCGCAAGAAAATGTAAGATGGAAGATGCAGGTGTCATGGGATATGTTGCGAAAAAATTAACACCAGCTGTAATAGCTCCCAGCGATATCGCTTCGTTACCAGATAATACTATCCTTTCCGTATCTTTTTTTGATACGCTGAAATTTATTCTTTCCTGAATGGTGTTATACCCCTCAATTGCCGCCTGATGGTTTATCTTATAAAGTTTTTCATTACTGTAATTTTCCTTTAGCATCTCATCAAGGCAATCAAAATCTAAATTAAACAATTTTATCAGAGCACCCAGGGCGATACTATTTTTTGCAATCTCGTTTACCTCAAGTTTTGAAAGGATCTTTTTAAATGGTAGATCTAACACTTTTCCCTTTAGATTGGTTTTATCTTTTGTACTTTCAATATCTGCAAGCAGAATCATACCTTCATCTATTTTTTCATTAGTTATGGCAACATCCGTAAGCGCAACAAGAATATCATATTTTTTATAAGGGGCATATACTTCGTTGGTATCGGCTATGATTAGATAATTATTATAGCCACCCCTGATGAGGGAAGGGTATTCCGGATAGCCATGGACGGTATACCCCAACCTCTTAAATAATTTTGACAACATGAGACCGGTGCTCATAATTCCTAGTCCAGCAGGACCACCTATCTTAATCTTTAGCATACGCACCTCTTTTATAAAGAAAGTCTATATTTATGAAGCATTAAATCCGGTTCGTAAGATGATTTTGCCTGCCTAAGTGAAGGTTTACCAAGGTCCTGTTCAAAATTGAGATATTCGTATCTTTTGGGAAGCATATTGGCAAAACTGTTGTAAATATACTGATATATCCCTTTAAACCCTTTTACACCTTTGGCAAAATGTATAGCGAATGTATCATACCTTAGCTCTTCCCCCATAATGAGTCCTACGGGCTTATCCGAAATGTAGTATAAAAGTCCGCAAATGACCAGATCTTTGCAGTATTGTATGGCTTCTATGTTGGCGTAAAAATCTGTTTCTTCTGGTGGTTCTCCCAATGATTTTTGCCATTCTTCCACTACCATAATAGCATCTTTTTTATTCTCTTCGGTAAGAGGTTTTATGGTACAATTATATTTTTCAGTAAACTGTTTCAAAAGATTTCGCTTGCCATGAAGATTTCTACCTTTAAAGGTACTCATCTTTTCAAGAGTGTATATGTAGTCGGTGTCGTTTATATTTGAAGTTACACAGTATCTATCTTCAATACCTTCGATCCATTGGTAATCTAATGGAAAAATATAGTCCACCTCTCTTAATATCTTATCTACTTTTTTTATATCAAGTTCATTAAATGGGATTGTGGGCATGATGTAGCTTTTTTTATCATAGGTGATCCCTTTTATAAATATCTCAGTGTTATCCTCTATAACTTCATAATTATGAGCCCTTCTAAATAGGTAGAGATTGGCAAAACTGTATTCAGAAATCATAGTACCTACTTTTTTGAGTCGGCCAAACAATATATCTTTGTGTTTTAGATCAAGTTTTTCAATAATCATCCCTTATCCACCTTCTGGAATTATGTCTTTTGTAAATCAATAACGCCTGAATTATTATAGAAATAGTCATCGCCCACCAGATACCATAAGCCCCAAAGCCAAAAAGGAATGCAAGTATTAAGGCAAGAGGTATTCGCACACCCCAAAGGCTTGATAGTATTCTTATCATTGTTTGTTTTGTATCCCCTGCACCATTTAGTGCACCTATAAGTATAGTGCCTATTGCCATAAAAGGCTCGCTTATGGCGCTGATATATAAGTATCTGCTACTTTCTCTCACCACTACAGGATCCTTAGACAAAAAAGATGTAACTTTTTCTGCATTAAATACAACCAATACTGTAACTATACTAATTATACCACATCCTAAAATTGATGTAAACAGAGAATTCTTATATGCGTCTTCAAATCTTTTCTCACCCATTAAGTTACCAACAATAACGGCATTGGCCATGCTGAAAGCAAAGGATGGTAAAAAGATTATCGATTCTATCCTTATTCCATTTGTGAAGGCCGCAAGATAAACGGTGGGGTTTTCCGGAAGAGAGCTCAACATCATAAAGATAACAACAGAAGCCAGCTGCCATCCAATCTGAACTACTCCGCTTGGCCACCCTATCGATATGGCTTTTTTGAAAAGGTCATACCGAAATTCTTTTATCGTAAAGATATCTTTCCAAATGAAAAAGATATTTAATAAAAAGCCAATAGATACTGCTGTGAGTGTGGATAAAACTATTCCTTTGTAACCTATAGGTGTATAAAAGACGTAGAAAATATTGGTGCCTACGTTGACTATGAATACTATAAACATCGTGAAAAGGGATCTTTTTATCCGTTTACTGGATCTTAAAACACCATTGGTTACTATGAGGATATAGTGGAAAAAGATCATGTATGAGTAGATCTTTAAAAATTCAAGTATGTATGGCTTGATCTGTATTGGGGCATTGATGAGATTTATTATTTTATTGTTCCCATTTATAGCGATTATTGTTAATATAATAGAGATTATGAATATACTGACAATTGCCGTATATACCATCCTATAAAATTCATCTCTATTTCCGGTATAGAGCTTTGAAGATATGGAAACTACTCCCATGGTAAAAGCATTCCCAATGACTATTAACATAAAATAAAGTTGTGAAACGAAACCTATAGACGCCTGTATCTCTTTTGAAATTTTACCTGCAATGTAGACATCGGTTATCCCTATAAGAAATTCAAAAAACATTATAAGTATTATCGGCCAGCTATTACTCCAGCTATTTTTTAGATATCTTTTATATGTGCCATTTATCATACTTTTTTTAAAAACCCCTTTATTTTTTTATTTTTTTATAATACAAACATCTATGTTTATAAAGATTTATGGAGATAAGGTGGCACATGTTGTTTGATTTTGCAATACTTTTGTATCTTCTGGCATTTTTGTCTGCAGGATTTAATGCTTTTCTGGGTGGTGAAAGGTATACAAAGATTGCCACAGCATTCGTATCGTTAGCTGCAGTGGTAAATCTATCGTATCTCATTGCAAGGTGGTATCAGTTTGGGGTCTTCTCGATAAAGGATCTTAAGGATATCTTTAATTTGATCATACTTTTTTTGGGTGTTTCGGCTGTTTACATCAACTATAAAGTTAAAAAAGATGGGGTGTATCTTTTTGTTATCCCTGTTATTATAATATTGGGTATTGCGGGTTTTGCTCATAGTTCCATTTTAATACGCAGGCAGTTTTCAAGTTTCTGGTTGGCCATTCATCTACCTTTTACCATATCAGGAACGGTTCTTTTTGTAGTTTCGGCGTTGTTTGGTATTTTATACTTCATCCAGGAGAAACAGCTTAAAAAGAAAAATTTTGGCTATCTCTACAATCTACTGCCGTCAATTGATATGTTAAACAAAATAAATAAAACTGCCATGCTAGTTGGGTTTTTGCTTTTCACAATAGGTCTTTTATCCGGATACATATGGGGTATCTATGAGTGGAATGGTAGAATAATCCTTACCTCCAAACTTCTTTTTTCCATGATAACGTGGTTTATCTTTGGCATAATAATTGTAATAAAAAAAACAAAAGGGATGTCACCGAGGGATACAGCATTTAGTAGCATATTGGGGATTGTATCGGTAGTTGTAACGTATATCGGTGTAGCTTTATTTATAAAGGGGTAATATGCAGCTTGCCGTTTTAGGACTCAATCATAATACTGCGCCTGTGGAGATCAGGGAAAAACTTGTCATTTCGGATAAAAACTATGAGAGAATATATGCTCAGATATTGCAAAATAATAGGATTTATGAAGTGTTGATACTTTCAACATGTAATAGGGTGGAATATTACATAGTAACGGATGATTTCTTATGCAATGTGGATGCCGTCCTACATATAGTGGCAACCGAAAGCAATATAGATCCTTTTGAACTAAAGAAATACACATACATACATTGTGGATTGGATGCCGTAAAGCATATTTTTAAGGTGGCATCGGGGTTGGATTCTCTCGTTTTGGGTGAACCGCAGATCTTTGGGCAGGTAAAAGATGCCTTTGATAAGGCGAAGATTTATGGTAAGTTTGACACCTTTTTAAATAAGTTGGAAGAGTTTACCATCCGCACATCCAAAAAAGTACGCACGAATACTAAGATTTCTGAAAACCCTGTTTCCGTGAGTTATGCAGCGGTGGAGCTTGCCAAGAAGATTTTTAACGACCTTTCTTCCAGGACAGCTCTTATAATTGGAGCTGGTGAGATGTGTGAACTGGCGGCCAAACATCTGGAAGGAAATGGGATAAAGAGAATCTTTGTCACAAATAGAACATTCGAAAGGGCACTACAGCTGGCAAAAGAAGTAAATGGTGAGGCTGTCCCCATAGAGAAGTTTGTGGAGTATTTAAAAGAGGTTGATATCGTAATAAGCTCCACAGGGGCACCAAATTACATGGTGACATATGAAATGATTAAAAATTTGATGCATATACGGAAATACGAGCCTATGTTTTTTATTGATATCGCAGTGCCAAGAGATATAGATCCCAAGATAAATGAATTGGAAAATACGTTTGTTTATGACATTGATGATCTGAAAGAGGTTGTGGAAGCTAATAAAAAGCAGAGGGAGAAAGAGGCTTTAAAAGCTCTGGAAATTATTAAATCACAAGTGGTGGAATTTGACCACTGGTTGAGTTCCACTAAAATAATACCGATTATTAAGCAGCTGAGACAACAGATGGAGGATATGAAGAATAATGAAATCCAAAGGATGGTGGAAAAATTAAAAATTAATGATCCTCAAGAGGTGAAGAAGATAGATGCCATTGTTACATCTTATATGAATAAGATTTTGCATAATCCTATAATGACGCTCAAAGATTCCGTTAAAGATAAAAAACAGTATACTATAGCTGAAGCGGTTCGTCTGATTTTTGATATCAAAGAATAAAAGAGGGAGTAAATATGGAAAAAGTCACAATCGCTACAAGGGGAAGCAAATTGGCGCTCTGGCAAGCAAACCATATCAAATCGTTACTTACCAATAGATACCCAGAAATGCTTGTGGATCTTAAAATTATCAAAACTCAAGGAGATATAATTCTGGATGTGCCCCTTGCCAAAATAGGTGGTAAAGGACTTTTTGTGAAAGAGATAGAAAATGCTCTAATTGAAAATGAGGCTGATTTGGCCGTGCATAGTATGAAGGATGTACCGGTGGAACTCCCGGATGAGCTGGAGATTTATGTAAATCCTCACAGAGAATCACCATTTGATGCTTTTTTGTCGGTAAAGTATAATGACTTAGATGAATTACCCCGGGGGGCAAAACTTGGTACCAGTAGTTTGAGGAGAAAGGTTCAGATTTCGAGGATAAGACCGGATATAGAAATAGTGGATTTGAGGGGAAACGTGGATACCAGAATAAGAAAACTCACTGAAGGGACATTTGATGCGATTATTTTAGCCAGAGCCGGACTAAATAGGCTAAACCTTCTTGAATGGGTAAAATATACATTTGATGATTCTGAGATTATACCATCCGTTTGCCAGGGGACATTGGGAATTGAAGTGAGAAAAGATGATGATAGGATAAAAAATATCCTCAAATTTATGAAAGATGAAAAAACTGAGGTTGTCACAAGAGCCGAAAGGGCTTTTTTGAGAAGATTGGAAGGTGGATGTCAGGCTCCCATAGGTGGGTATTGCAAAATAGAGGGTGGTAGATTAAAAATGATCGGCTTTTTATCGTCACTTGACGGCGAGGAGTTTTTGAAGTATGAAGAATATGGTGATATGGATAAGCCTGAAGTATTAGGTGAGTCTGTGGCGGAAAAGATACTTATAAACGGTGGTAAAAAAATTTTGGATGATATATATGCCAGGTCATAAAATTCTCATAACAAGACAACCGGAGTTTTCTGTAGAATTTATCAATAAACTATCTTACAATAGATTTTATCCTTATATCCTTCCCATGATCAAAACGGTACCCCATTCGATAAATATACGTGAGACAATGTATGATTTTGTCATTGTGACCAGCAAAAATGCCTGCAACTATATTCAGCCATTTATGGATAAGCTGTCTTATTCAAGGGCAATTGCGGTGGGGAAAAAGACAAAACAATGTATGGAGATGGTGGGATTTAGAGATGTAGAGGTGCCAGAAACTTTCTCCCAAAAAGGGATTATTAGCTACCTGTCTGGTGAAGATATTAAGGGTAAACGGTTTTTTCTTCCTGGTGCTGAAGAGAGACCTGAAGAACTGATAAAGTTCCTCTCTGAAAAAGGTTCAATAGTGGATGCCCCCACTTTGTATACAACAGAAAAGATCTGTTATCAGCAGGATTATATTACCGATTTTCTAAACCAAATACATATCGATGCAGTCACATTTTTATCACCATCAGCTGCCAAAGGGTTTTTCAGTCAAGTGACTTTTTCCAAAATCAAGAAGGTCCCTCTTTTTGTTTCGATAGGGCCCACTACCCACGATTACCTGATAAGTATTGGAATCGAATCGATCTATCCCAAAACCGATTTTTCAGTTGATGGAGTTGTGGAGCTACTGGTTTCCATCTTCAAATCATGAAATTTCTTGCAATATTTCTATTTTCATTATTATTTATACTGTTTTTTATGTTTATCATAGGTAAAAGAAAAAAAGGTTGTGGCTGCGGCAGAAGGTAAATAATTAGTTTGATCTTCTGCGGTGGATCGTCTTTTTTAATGACTGGAACAATAAGCATACATCGATATTTTTTCGGCACTCTCTAAGCTAATAGCATATCTGAGACTTCCTATCTCAAACTCAAACATTTGCTTAAATGCGTAAGTGCGGATAACTATGGTTAGGAAAAATTGGACGGCATGGTCCTTCAAGGAAGTTTAAGCTATTAAGTCTTGGATTAAAACTACTTGGATTACCACGTCTTACATATCACGGCATTAAGCGAGAATACTATCTATTTCCTTTAGTCAAAAACTTAGAGGGAGTAATTCATAACGGAGAAGAACCTATTTGGATTAACCGTCCTTTTGCAAGTTTAGTAGATTACTGGAAAGAAAGATATGCTATTCCACGGGCACAAAGATTGCAAAAATGGAAAGAGTTTGACAAAGAAAAGTTTTTTGAAGAAGTGAAAAAAATACTAAGGGGGTTGTAATTTTGAGTTTTTAAACATTGTCTTGATTTTTTAATTAAATTTGTTTATAATTATCCATTTGAATGATTATTGTGTGTGAATGCAAGGAGGTAATCGAGGTTATGGATAACGAGAACA
>PNIN01000001.1 GCA_002878065.1 Calditerrivibrio nitroreducens | reverse complement strand
TCCCGAATAATAGCTATGAATCCTTATATCTATGAGATGCTGAATAAGATAACAGGTAAAAGCTTTTCCAACCCTTTTTTGAAAAACGGTAAGAATATTCTGTGATGGATTCACCTTTTCAGCAGATAGATTTTCTACAGTTTAAAGAACACTTAAAAAAACATTCCATTTCACAATTTTCATCAGATTTTATAGATGAGTTAGATCCTTATAACTCAATCCAAAAAATAATCAAAGAGCAGAATCAGATTCGTGAGGCGCTGGAGCTATTTGGAGATTTTGGAAGGGAACTGCCGGATTCAAAAAATTATTATCAATTCTATAAAAAACTTTTAGATCCATATTCATCATGGCTGGTGGTGGACTTTATTGTATTTGCAGAATTTCATAAAAAGCTTGGTGAATTTAAGAAAGCAGTGTTTGATGATTTTAATGTAAATCATCTTAAAACTTTATTTTCAAATATCTATGTGTTGCCGGAGATTGTGGATGATGTCTTTTCAAAGATAACCAATGATGGGCAGGTAAAGGATGATGCATCTGAAAGACTCCGGGATATAAGAAAAGAGAAAAAAAGTGTTAAAGAAAAGATTTATAATACGTTAAACAATCTGATAAACGGTAAAGATTCGGAGAAATTTGTGCAGGAAAGGGTAATAAAAGAGTACAGCAATAGACTTATGCTGCTTCTTAGGCCCAACTTCAGGCAGTTTATAAATGGTATAGTTCATTCCATATCCGGAACCGGTATGACGCTATATGTGGAGCCGTCAAATGTGGTGGATATGAATAATCGTTATCAAGAGCTTATCTCTCTGGAAGAGATAGAGGTAAACAGAATTTTACAAAAGTTGCTGGATGTTATTAAGTCAAAATCTTACGAAATCACCGAAACGGTAAATTCAATGAAGAAACTCTACTATTTTTATGCAATTTTCAGTTATATAGGGGAAAGGGATTATGTTTTTCCCAATTTTTCAAACAAAATTTACGTTGAAAAACTTCACCATCCATTGATTTATGATTTAAAAAAAGAAAAATCAGTACCTATAGATTTTGAAATGGGAGAAGATGTAAACGTGGCAATAATTACAGGCCCAAATGCCGGGGGTAAGACGGCAGGTCTAAAATCGATAGGCATAAATACAGTGTTAGGTAGGTGTGGGTTACCTTTGTTTGCAAGGTACGCTGAATTGATAAATGTTGATAAGATTTTCACCGATATAGGAGATCAGCAGTCTTTAGTGATGGATTTAAGTACTTTTACTTCACATATGGTAAATATCAAACATATTGTGGATAATGCTGATGGTGATTCTCTGGTTTTGCTGGATGAATTGGGTACAGGTACAGAGCCGAAAGAAGGGGAGGCTCTTGCTATCTCCATTATCGAGTATTTGATGGGGAAAGGTTCCAGGGTAATAGTCACCACTCATTTTAGTGGTGTCAGAAATATGGCATATAGATACAAAGGTGTGGTACTTTATGGTGTCGATTTCGATTATGAAAATTTTGAACCTAAATTCAGATTGATAAAAGGGTTGGCGGGGCGTTCGGATCCACTTATTATTGCTGGTAAATTGCATTTCAATGAATCTATAATTCTAAGAGCTAAAAAGATATTAGAAGAGTATAGCTCCCTTGAGACCCTTTCCGCTGATGAGCTCAACAGACTAAAATTGGATATTGAAAAGGAGAGATATACTCTTGTTGAATTGAAGAGATCACTTGAGATAAAAGAGTCGGAGTTAATTGTAAAGGAGAATGAGCTAAAAAAGAAGCTAAATGCAAAAGAGGAACAGATATTATCTGATGCCCTTTCTATTTTGAATAAAGTAAAATCTATGAAAGTACGTTCAATGGATAACAAAGAAGTTGACGAAATAAAAAGTAAGATAATTAAGAGGATGGAATCACTGGAAAGTGGTGATCATCTAACAGACCTCAAAGTGGGGGATATTGTAAAACTTTCAAAATATAATAAAGTTGCTAAGATTCTCGAAATATCTAAAAACAAAGCGTATGTGGATATGGAGGGGATGAAATTTACCATCGAACTTGATAAGATCAGAGGAGAAAAATTGTCTGTAAACCATAAAAAATTGGATAAGGATATATCCGTGAGTACTGTAGTTGAAAGAAGTCCCAAATATGAAATACTGCTCGTGGGGAAGACGGTGGATGAAGCCTGGGACGAACTGGATAAATTTTTGGACAAGGCTATATTATCCGGATGGGATAGGGTGTTCGTCATACATGGTAGGGGTTCTGGTGCTTTAAGAAAAGGGTTGCATAATATTTTAAAATCAGATCAAAGGGTAAAAGGCTTTCGAATTGCAGATATAAAAGAGGGTGGGGATGCAATTACCATAGTGGAATTGATATAGAGGCAGACACAAGGGGGAACAAGCAGGAGAGGTTCGCCCCTACTTGACTTATTTTCGTATCTGTGGTATTAAATAATTCTTCGAAATAGTAGGCGCCCTTAGCTCAACTGGATAGAGCATCTGACTACGGATCAGAAGGTTGTGGGTTCGACTCCTGCAGGGCGCGTTTTTTTATACCTGGGGGATTTTATGAAAAAAATTATTTTTCTATTTGTGCTTACTCTATTTATCAAATCTTTATTTGCATCCACCTCAGTTATTACAGAATCTTATGGCTATGCCTGCCTTTCGGAGGATAGAACTAAACGACAGGCGGAAGAGATGGCGATAAATGATGCTAAGCGGAATGCAGCAGAAAAGGTATCCACTAAAATAAAATCCCAAACATTGGTGGAGGATCTGAAATTAAAAAATGATATCGTTGAGTCCTTTGCCTCTTCAAATGTAAAGGTTATAGAGCAGGAAGGAAATTGGGACAAAGAGCCACCCGCAATAGGTGATTGCTACAAAGTGAGGATTAAGGCGGAGGTTATCCCTGCATTCGATAAAGATAAATCGATAGAAAATCTTCTGATCAATGATCCTTCGGCACCACTCGTGGTAAACATTTTCACCAATAAAAAGGTTTACAAGGTTAATGATACGGTAAAGATATATATACAGGGTAATAAGCCTTTTTACGCAAAGATTTTTTACAAAGATTCAACGGGTCAGATATTGCAAATTCTGCCGAATCCTTACAGATCGGATTACCATTTTGAGGGTGGGGTGATTTATGAGGTTCCCTCAGCCAGAGACCGCTTTGAATTAAAAATAGAGCCTCCTTTTGGGGAGGATGAGATCATTTTGTATGCGAGCACCACTGAGCTTGGAAAGATAGACACAGAAAGTGTCGGAGCTATTTACAAAGTGAAAACAACAAGCAAAGATGATCTATCCCTGTCCACAAGGGGTATAAGCTTAAAACCGAAAACCGACAATACACAGCCAATCGAAGAGTTTTTTGAGAAAAGTTTGAAGGTGAATGTGAGATAATCTTTTCATCAAATAGTTGTCTAAATTGTGATAATTTATTATGGACTTAGAGTAAATAAGGTGAAATATTATACAGTTATAAATAACGCTTGATTAAAATGGTAATATAATCTATCATTTCTGGGGGTAGCTATGTTTGGAAAATTATTCAAAAAGGGTAAAACAGATTTTTATAATGACCCTATTTGTAATTACGTTGTAAAAATTTGTGAAACATACAATAAAACAGATTTTCTTAATAGAGCCATATTTGATGTGGAGTTTTGTGTGGTGGATACCGAAACCACTGGTCTTGATATTAATACGGCTAAAATTATCAATCTTGCGGCGGTTAAGATAAAAGGATTTAAGATAATAGATTATTACAATGTATTTATAAATCCAGGTAAAAGCATAGATCCAGAATCGATCAAATGGCATGGGATTACGGATGAAATGGTAAAGGATAAACCATTTGTGGTGGAGGTGATGCCCGAATTTGTGAAATTCATACGAAAGTCTGTCATTGTGGGACATCATATAAGGTTTGATGTGGATATGATATCAAAAGAGCTTACGGAAACTTTTGGATGCGCGTTAAAACAGAAATATCTTGATACGATGTTTATATACACCAGGGGAATTGCTAAGAAAGACGACCATGTGGGTCTTGATTTTTTGCTAGATCTTTATAAAGTGAAATGTAATAGCAGACATACTGCTCTTGGGGATGCAATGGCTACTGCCGAGGTATTCAATAAGATGGTTATGCAGATTTCTGATACATGTAAAACAGTCCGGGATCTTTATGAATTGCATAGGGAGCAAACATAGGTGAAAAAGATAAATTTCATTGATATATTGTGTAAAGATATAGAGAATTTAATAGAGGCAGGGGAGCTTGATAAAGCCGATGAGGGGATAACAAAAATATTCATGAAATATGGCGAAGACCCGGAATTCTTGAAAAAGATTTATCGTATTTTAGGTAAATACCACTATGTTAAAGGTGATAGGTTAAAATCTCTGGAATATTTTAAGCAATACGAAAAAGATGTTTCTGATGATATCGAATTGTTTTCTCTTATGGCGGAGGTATTGATAGATTTAGGAAGGGATGAAAGTGCCTTAAGGTATATAATGAAGCTTATGGACGATGAAAGGTATAGTACCAGAGGCAAATTGCTTTATTTATTCTACAAGATCCTTGTATCAGATTATGAAAATGCCGTTTCCATATATAGAGATCTTCATCAATCTCACCTTTTGGGGGTGAATGATTATATAAAGGTTGCATACTATTTCCTTATAAAAAAACGTTTTTCTGAGGCAAAGGACGTTATACTTAATGCCCTTTCCATATACCAGGGAAATATTTCTCTACAGGATGAATATGAATATATTGTGGATATTGAGGGGTATTATAAAAACAACATCAAGCTATTTTATTTTAATAACATTGAAAAATTTTCATTTAAGACCGGTGTTTATTCAAAAGCTCTCCGCTATCTGGTGGAGGTTTTATCCATAAGAAACTATGCAGATGTGGAGATAGAGTTAATGGTGGATATGTTAATAGAATTAAATCAGGTAAAATATTCCGCTTCTGATAAGATGCTGGCTGCAATTTGCGACTGTTTTATACTTGATGCAATTTTACAGGAGTGGGAGGTATCCGTTATCATCGAGAGGTTTTATGGCGTGAGATTGCAGAATGTAAAGAAACATATTGCCCAATTGGAGTCTATTAATTTCTTCGATAAGTTTATAGATCGTGTGGATGATGTTATAAAAAATAGCTTTGGAGAGGAGTTTGATTATGAGTAATAGAAATCTTGGGTTGATATTGAAAGATATGGGGATGATCAACGATAAAGATATAGAGGAAGGGTTACAGTTACAGAAGAAAGAGAAAATAAGGCTTGGCGAAGCACTTGTAAAGCTTGGAAAAATAAGCAAAGCAGAGCTTGATTATGTTATAAGTAAACAGATCGATCTGCCATTTGTCATTGTAGGTAAAGATCAGGTCGATTTCGAATTGGTGAAGCGTTTTTCAATAGAATTTATGAAGAGTCATAAAGCCTTGCCCATATATGCAGATGAATATAATATCTCTGTAATTACAGATGATCCATTTGATACCAAAGTGGTGGAGTATTTTGAGAGGGTTTCCAATAAAAAAGTTCTTTTGTCTGTCGCCAGTGAGGAGAATATCTTGGATATTTTAAATATGGTTGAAGGTAAAGCTGACAGCGAATTTGACAGATTAAAAGATTTAATCCTTGAAAATGGGATAAGATACGATTTTTTTATCATATCTGATCGCTTGATGGTGTATAATTTTTTAAATGATTGTAGAAATAAAGTTTTTGATGATCTTTTCTATCTTGGGATGAAAGAGGTTCGGGAATATTTAAAAGAACGTTACAGTTTTTTTTACGAAGAGATTACCGGTAGCAATGGGGTGTATATGCAGCTTTATCCGGTTGAACTGGAGGATGGAATCTATTTCTCCAATATGGATTATATTGGTAAAGTTAAAGTTTTTAAAAGATATGCACCTGTGGAAGGGTACCCTTTTGTCAGCAATATTAAAATAGATTATAAAGATCTCATACTAATATCTTAGGTGGTGAAATATGGCTAAGATAGATGCTTTTTTTAAATATATGATGGAAAATAACTGTAGTGATTTACATTTAAGTAGTGGGTGTAAACCAATGGTGAGGAAACATGGTGAATTGGAGGAGATAAAATATCAGGAGCTGACCAATGAGATCCTTGAAAAGCTACTTTTTGAGATAATCTCAGATGAACAGAGGGAATTCTTTCTGAAGAAAAAGGATCTGGATTTTGCATATGAAATACCTGGTATGGCGAGATTCAGGGCAAACTACTTTTACCAGAAAAGGGGGATTGCGGCTGTTTTCAGGATTATTCCATCTAAGATTCTAACAGCGGAAGAATTAGGGTTACCTCCGCAGGTGCTAAAGTTTGCCAATCTTTCGAGGGGGCTTGTCTTGGTCACAGGTCCAACCGGAAGTGGAAAATCCACAACACTTGCGGCAATTATAGATTATATAAACAGAAATAGAAAAGATCACATACTTACGATTGAGGATCCTGTGGAGTTTGTTCATGAAAGCAAAGGTTGTCTTGTAAACCACAGAGAGGTTAGGTCTATGACACAATCGTTTAGTGCCGCCTTAAGAGCTGCCCTGAGGGAGGATCCGGATGTGATTCTAGTGGGTGAGATGAGGGATTTAGAGACGATAGAGCTTGCCATAACAGCTGCGGAGACCGGCCATCTTGTTTTTGGAACTCTTCATACCAATTCTGCCCCCAAAACCGTTGACCGGATTATAGATGCCTTCCCAGCAGGACAACAGGCTCAAATTAGAACGATGCTTTCAGAGTCTTTGAAAGGTGTTATTTCCCAGCAGCTTTTAAAAAGATCGGATAAGCCTGGAAGGGTAGCTGCCCTTGAGATAATGGTGGTAAATAGTGCAATTGCAAATCTAATAAGGGAAGGGAAGATATTCCAGATCCCATCCATAATGCAAACTGGTAAGGCTGATGGTATGCAGATGATGGATCAGGTCATTCTGGATTTTCTTATGAATAAAGTCATTTCTCCCGAAGAGGCTTATCTTAAGGCTAATGATAAGAAGATGTTTGAAAAGTTTCTACAGCAGAAGCAGTAGATGGATGGGCTTTTATTATATAAGTTTTTGAAATATCTAAATCGTTTCATCAACTCCAACGTGAATAATATTTTAACCGATGGTAATAACCTATGCCTGATCGTATACTCTGGTAATGATAGATGCTACATCGTTTTTGATATGAAGGATGGTAGTATATACTTTCCAGGATCCTTCGCCGGGAAGGAGGTTTTTTCAAAATTAAACAGTTCCCAGATCATCAGCTTTAAACAGAGAGGATATGACAGGGCATTTTATATTCAGGTGAAAAAGAGAAAAGCATCTGGGATATCTGAATATTTCAAACTTGTTTTTGAATTAGTTGGGGGTAACTCTAATTTTTTTATCTTAGATAATGGACATATAATATTGTACAGATTTTCAGACAAAAATATCGACCAGGATAGGGATATCTCCATAGGATGTAAGTATCAGGTCTTTAGATCCAATAAACAGTTTTCCCTTGATAATTATGATTCCATTTCCGATTTCAATCTTTTGGAAGGGTTTTATAAAAAAACTGCCGATTTTGCAAATAGATTAATAGGGATAAAAGGTGAAGTGGGGGATGTGGTATGTTATATAAAAGAGCTGTTATCAGATGAAAATATCTATATTGACAGTGATGGTAGAGCCTACCCTTTTAGGATTTCGGAGGATTTAAACGAGATCAATATTAAAGATTATAAATGTAAATTTAACAAAGAAAAAAAAGTTTTCTCTTTTGAAGGTATCAAGAGGCAGCTAAAAAAAAGGATTTCTGACAAAAAAGATCTTTTGAAAA
This sequence comes from Calditerrivibrio nitroreducens, assembly GCA_002878065.1. Lineage (GTDB taxonomy): Bacteria > Chrysiogenota > Deferribacteres > Deferribacterales > Calditerrivibrionaceae > Calditerrivibrio > Calditerrivibrio nitroreducens_A. The sequence continues at coordinate 10,642 of PNIN01000001.1, read as the reverse complement.
AGCTGGAAGGGGAGCTATCCATCGCAGAAAATTATCATGAATTACTTCATAAAGCTGAGATTTTGAAGAATAATCTTTTTAGAATAGATGAAGCTATGAGAAGTGGAGAGTTTTTAGAATTTACTCCAAATGGGGAGAAGATTGTTTCAATTGAATTAAAAGATGTGAGGGATATGGATGCCTATATCGAATCCCTTTTTAATAGAGGGAAAAAGCTTGAAAGGTCTATACCTTTGATAAGAAAAAGGATTTCAGATATAAAGATGGAGATTGATTTCTACGAAGAGTTATCTTTTTTTCTGGATAATGGAGATATAGACCATGATGAAATAGGAGATCTTTTAAAACCTGATCATAGAGTGAAAAAGGGAAGGACTAAAAAGGTGAAAAGATATTATAAATACGGGAAGGATGATTTTATCTTATTGATAGGCAGAAATAGTTTCGGTAATGATGAGATATTAGGTCTGGCGGATAAAGAGGATATCTGGTTTCATGTTCATGGGTATCCATCCTCCCATGTAATTTTAAAATCTAATGTTGGCCTACCGTCATATGATCTTTTGACTGATGTTGCAAGGGTTACAGCATATTATAGTGTGTTGAAAAATGAACAAAAAGTGGCGGTGGATTGGACATCAAGAAAGTATGTCCGTAAGGTGAAAGGTGCTGCAAAGGGATTTGTAATTTACGATAGATTCAAAACTATCATGGTTCAACCGGCTTCACCGGAAGAGATCGGATTTACTCTGGAGGAGAAATGAAAAACAGAGGTTTTCTTCATTATTTTTTAAAGTCAAGTTCAGGGATAATGACGAGTAGAGTGTTGGGGCTTGTGAGGGATTTAACCGTAGCTGCAGTATTTGGGGCAAATAGATTTACGGATGCCTTTTTTGTGGCTTTTGCCATACCCAATCTATTTCGGGCACTTTTTGCGGAAGGGGCATTAAGCTCAGCCTATGTTCCAATACTTGCTGAAAAGTATGCTAAGAGTAAAGATAATGCCATAAAATACTTAAATCAACTTATAATTGGAGTATCCGGGTTCATTCTTTTTATTACCCTTTTGGTATACATCTTTCCAGATTACATAATTACCCTGTTTATGCCGGGAAGTAGAAATGACCTGGATGTCATTGGAGCAGCATCAAAGATGTTGGTAATCGTGATGCCTTATCTCTGGTTTGTAACGGTTGTTGCAATGCTTACAGGTTACTTAAATCTAATGGGTAGCTATTATGTTCCTTATTCATCCACTGCTATGCTCAATATCTTTATGATGTTAGGAGCTTTAGCGGGGTATCATTATGGAGGAAATATCATTTACCTTGCCTGGGGTGTTTTATTGGGTGGAGTGGCTCAACTACTTTACGTGTTTTTTTATTCTTTGAAAAAAGGTTTTAAAGTCGTTTCTTTTGGGGAAAGAGACCCGGATCTCAAAAAAACTTTTCTACTTATCATTCCTTCCATTGCAGGGCTCGGAATAAATCAGATAAATTTTGTGGTGGATAGAATTTTTGCTTCATTTTTATCTGCTGGCAGTATCTCCTTTCTTTACTATGCAAATAGGCTTTTTCAATTTCCCCTGGGGGTCTTTTCCGTAGCTCTTAATTCAGTTTCTCTAACCGAAATGAGCAGGGCCTTAGCCAACAATGACAGGGTTAGAGCTTATAAGATAATCGATAAATCGATTATTTCGCTTTGTTTCATAGTTATCCCCGCCACCATAGGGCTATTTTTATTATCATACGATATTACCGCTCTCATATACAAAAGGAAATCATTTGGAATCACTGAGGCAAAGCTCACATCTGAAGCTCTTAAAATGTATTCAATAGGGCTTCTATTCTATTCTCTAGTGGGGCTATTTACAAGAGTATTTTATACTAAAAAGGATACAATAACACCCGTCAGGGTAGCATTTTTTATGTCTATGTTAAATGCGTTATTAGACTATATATTTATGTTTAGATTCGGACATGCTGGTATTGCGTTAGCTTCATCTGTCGTGGCGATGATAAATACTATAATACTTTACAAGAAAATAGGTGATTATCGTTTTTCCTTTTATGAAAATGGTGGACTGATGTTGAAAATCGTTTTATCTTCCGTAATTATGTCTTGTTTTATCATAATAGGTAAATATTTTAAGATTAATGTGCTTATAAATGTCGTATTATCGTCTTTGTTGTATTTTGCTTCTTGTAGACTTATGGGAATCAGGATACGGGAGGTTTTGAGGTGATAGCGGTTGTCCAGAGGGTTTTACAAAGCTCTGTTGTGATAGATGGCAGTTTATACTCCCAAATAGAAAAGGGGGTTAATATTCTCATCGGTTTCGAAAAGGGGGATAATGTTGAGAATATTGCCAGGATGGCGAAAAAATGTTCTGAGCTCAGAATTTTTGAAGATGAAAATGGCAAGATGTCAAAGTCGCTCATTGATATTAAAGGTGAAATGCTTATTGTCAGTCAGTTTACCTTAGCCGGGGATGTATCAAAGGGTAGAAGACCGGATTTCACAAACGCCATGCATCCTGATCTTGCAAAAGAATACTATGAAAAATTTATCTATGAATGTAAAAAAATCGTTGGGGATGATAAGGTAAAAAGCGGTGTTTTTGCCGCCGATATGAAGGTTTCCATTTTAAATGATGGGCCTGTGACGATAATAATTAAACTTTAAGAGGTTTTTTATGCTAAGTTTTAACGTTATACCGACAGGACCTTTGATGGTTAATTGTACAATTATTTATAATGATAAAAACTGCATCATAGTTGACCCAGGTGGATCTATTGAAAAGATCATTGGTTTTTTAGAAGAAAAAGGGGTTGTCCCTGAGGTTTTAATCAATACACATGGACATTTTGATCACATCGGGGCTGTGTTTGAACTAAAAAATAGATTTAGAATCCCTTTTTACATGAGCAGAAAGGATGAGTTTTTGCTCAGACAGGCTTCTTTGCATGCATCGATGTTTGGTCTACCACCAGTTGTATCTCCCGATGTGGATTTTGACCTATCCGAGAATGTTAGAATTGAAAATACTGTTGCTAATGTTTTAATTATTGAAACCCCTGGACATACACCTGGAGGGATCTCTTTTTACGTAAAAGAACTAAACCTCGTGATTACAGGGGATACCCTTTTTGCTGGATCTGTGGGCAGGACAGATTTCCCGTATAGTGATTTCAATGAGTTGAAAGAATCGATATTGAAGTTATATCGATTGAATGATAATACAATAGTTATACCAGGTCATGGTGAGTTTACAACCATAGGTGATGAAAAACGCCATAATCATTTTGTGAGGGTAGTTTGAGGGTTTTAATAATAGAAGATGATATATTACTTGCGGAGTCCCTCAAAGAGTACCTTGAGGTAAATAATTTTGAAGCTGAAGTTTTGTCTTACCCGGAGGAGATTTATTCAGTCGAACATTTTGACATAATCCTTCTCGATTTGATGCTAAAGGATAAAAAAGGGGAGTATATTTTAAAAGAGATCAGAAAAAAAAGGTTGGATTTGCCGATAATTGTCATTACTGCCAAAAACGATATGGAAAGTAAAGAGATATGCTTTGAGTACGGTGCGGATGATTATATCGTAAAACCATTTGATCCAAAAGAATTGCTGTTGAGGATAAAAGCCCTTACCAAAAGGATTTACTGTTGCGAAAATCTTAGAATTGATAATGTTTTGATAGATTTTTCCGGTAAAAAGTTATATGTGGATGATCTGGAGGTTCATCTTTCAAGGATAGAGTGGGAGTTGCTGTGTTTACTTGCCCAGAATAGAAGCAAGCTTGTGACAATGGATAAAATTTTAAGTTATATCTGGGGGGATAAAGTTGTGGGTACCGAATCTATCCGCACTTATATAAAAAATCTCAGAAAAGCTCTACCGGATAACTTTATAGTTACCTATAAAGGTAGAGGGTATAAATTAAAATGAAAGATATATCTTTATCTTTTGAGTCTAAGGTATTTCTTTTGATGCTTTTGGTGTTGATGATGGGTCTTACCATGATAAATCTGATATTTATCATGACTATAAATGGGCAAATAGAAGACAACTTAAGGCAGGAGATAAGAAACTACCAGATTCTCTTAAAACATAATATCCCTTTTGATTATCCGGAATATTTAAAGATTTCAAAAAATGAGATGGATGGTAAAAAATATACCCTTTTTGAGGTTGATAAACCGAACTTTTTTTATGTTAAAAATAGCTATTTTCAGGAGAGGATAAAAGATAAGATACTTCTCATGGTATATTGGGATTTTATAATATTGATGGTTATCTCATTACTTTACTATTTTACCGTTCACCGAATGATTTTAAAAGAAAAAAGGGTTAGAAGTAGTTTTGAGGCAATTTTGCTGATATTCTCCCATAAATTGAGAAATTATCTTTCCACACAGAAAATAAATCTCGAATTGCTTAAAGGGTTAAATAATTCTGCTGTAAGCAGGATCGAGGAAAGTTATAATAGATTGAATACCGATATCTCAGCGATGGAAAATTACGTAAGGAATATAAATATTGCTTCCGAAAAGATTGAAGAGATTAATCTAAATAATTTATTGAAAGATATATTAATTTTCAATAAAAAGCTTAAAATAAAAGTAAAAACCTCTGATTTGATGGTGAAGGGAAATCGTTATGACCTCGAATTTTTGCTGTTTATACTTATGGATAATATAAATAAATATGCTAAAAGTTTTGTATATATCAGATCTGGAATTTATAAGCATAGGAATTATCTGCTGTTTTTAAATGATATAGCTGATAAACAGTCAGGGGGGCTTGGGGTGGGGTTGTCCCTTGGGGAGATACTATGTCGTAAGAGCGGTTTTAGGATGAGGTGGAAAAAGAATCGTTATTTTATCGTATTGATAACATTTTAAAGATTAATATTTGAATTGACACAAATAACTATTTTTATTATTAGATGCTGTTTTTTAAATTTATATTGGAGAATGTATGTCTATTGGAGTATTTGACTCAGGTGTGGGTGGTTTGACGGTATTTAAATCGATATCTGATAGATTTAAAACTGTTGATATTTACTATATTGGCGATACGGCCAGGGTTCCTTACGGTAATAAGTCAAGAGATACCATTGTAAAGTACAGCTTAGAGCTTACGGAGTTTCTTGTAAAGAGTTTTGCTGTGGATGTGGTGGTTGTGGCTTGTAATACTGCATCATCTTATGCGCTTGATTTTTTAAAAAATAGATACAATATCCCCATAATAGGAGTGGTGGAGCCGGGATGCATTGCAGCTATAAATGCCACTAAGAATAGAAAAATTGGGGTTATAGGTACACAGGCTACGATAAATAGTAATTCATACGCAAATACGTTAAGTGCCCTTACTGGGGGTGGTGTGAGAGTCTATCAAAAAGGGTGTCCTCTGCTGGTCCCTTTAGTGGAAGAGGGTAAGATAGTGCATCCTGTTACAGAAATCATTTTAAAAGAATATTTAGATGATATCGTTTTGGAAGGGATAGACACTCTGATTTTAGGCTGTACCCATTATCCGGTTTTAAAAGATGTTATAAATAGAATTTATCCGGACTTAAATCTTGTGGATTCATCTGTGGCTATAATAGATTACCTTAATAAAATAAATCTGGATTTAAACGAAAAAGGGCTTAGAAACCTGTTTGTGACAGACGAATCTGTTTCCTTTGAAAATCTGAAAAAGCTCATTATAGGTGACATACCCACGTTTAAGGTGAATCTTGATAGTATAGAACTAAAATAGATTTACAACCCCTTCGGCGTATATATCCTCCTCTTTGTTAAAATGGAAAAAGTATCTATTTTGATCCGCCTGCATAATAGATACGTTTATGGATAAAAGATTGTAAGTGATCTCTTTTTTGAAAGAAATGTAATATTCTTTGATTTTTTTCATAATACCATGCCCTTTTAAAGTATCCTCAAGCATATTCAGATATATTACGTTGTTCAGATGACCGTTGCTGTCAATATCGCTATATCGGATAATCTGCTGTTTATCCAGAAAGAAGTCTTCCAGATGAGGTGGCTCTGAATCATCTATTGATATATTTGTGGCCATATCGTGGTAACCATACATCTTTTGAACCTCTTCCGGTACTTTTGCTATCCTTTTTCTTTTCGTATCTATGAAAAACCAGTAAGATGTGGCATTTGCGATCAGCTTTCCATTGTTAAAAACCTCAAAGTCTCTAAAAGCTTTAAACGATTTTAACCCCCTCGACCAGGTTTTTATCGTTATCTCGTCCCTCAGGAATGGGTAGTCGTGAATCACCAGAGCAAATCTATTCAGCATCCATGCTACGTTGTGCTTTAACATATAGTCGGCATCAAACCCCACAAATTCAGAGTGTAGAATGGCTGCCTCCTGCAAAAGAGACACCAGAGAATCGCTTCTTAAAAATCTATTCTGGTCTACATCCCTATAATTTACTGAATATTTAAACTCGTATATCATATGAACCTCTCTATCTCAAGGTGATCGTAAATTACCGGTGCATTTTCTATCTTATTTCCAAAGGCTACAAAGTCTGTGTCTGTGCTTCTGGCAGGTAAATAATCGTTTATTGAATCACCGATGAATAAGGCGTCCCTATTTGTTAGATTAAAATGGTTTAATATCTTAATAAGCCCTTCCGGGTGAGGTTTTGGATTATTTACGTCAAATGAGTTTACTGTGAAGTCAAAATATCTATCCATATCAAAGTTTTTCAAGAGATAGCCGAGTGATGAACCTCTATTCGTAAAAACGGCAATATTTAAACCTTTTGATTTGAGAAGGGATAAGGCCTCTTTTATGTTTTTAGTAGGCTTCATCAGATTTAAGAACTTTGTAAAATTCTGTTTTTTTGCAAATTCGAGGATTTCAGCAACCTTTTTTTTGTCATCGGTAAGCAGATTAATTATCTCTTCGTTTGTTTTAATCATTGCAGATTCTACCATCTTTTTGTCCGAACGATCGATCTTTTTTAGTCCGAATTCTTCACAGATAAAGTCGTAGTACGCCATTACAGCATCAAAACTATCAAAAAGAACACCATCACAATCGTATATAACAAGCTTTTTCATCATCGGGATAATTTAAACCAATTTTTTTAAATAGCAAGTTTTTTTCTAAAGTTTTTACTATTTGTGTCGATTAGGTAATTAGCTAACAGGGAGGTTAGTATGGATGCATTGAGGATTGGTGGCGTTATATCAGGGATGGATACAAACGCACTCGTGGAAAAGCTGGTTTCCCAGGCCAGAATTCCATTGGATAATCTTGAAGCAAAGTATAATCTAAAGACTCTGGAAAAGTCCGTTTATAAGGATATATCTGATAGACTTAATACAATGAGGACAGATCTTTTCAATTTAAAATTAGAATCCACATTTAAAAATAAAAATTCCACCTCCTCAAATAACTCTGTTGTTTCAGCTACAGTTACACCTTCTGCGAAAGTTGGTAGCCACACTGTTGAGGTAATTCAGACTGCAAAAAACTCATATTCATTAAGCCAGTTCACAAGAGCAAAATTGCAGTTGAATAGTGCAGGGGTGACTTCCATTACTGGTAGACCGACAGATTTTAATGAAGGTGTTCATGATGTTTCCATCTCCGATGATGGAACATACTACGTTTCCACAGATAGTTTTAAGTTTAATGAATTGGGACAGCTTAAAAAAGTAACGGGAGGTAGTAATGTAACTAACGTAGATAGCTATGGTAATTTTACTTCCAGCTCTACCGGTACATTACAATTGAACGTAGCATCAAATACATACACAATAAATCTCACCATAAATAGTGGTGATGATATAAACAGTATTACAAACCAGATTGAAACCTCCCTAAACAACCAACTCAATACCCAGTATAATACATCAAACATTCAATATTTTTCTGTAAGGGCGGATTATAATAGCGGAAATTGGAGATTAGGCTTTTACAGCACATCCTCAGAACAGCTCGACTTATCGATTACCGGTGGTAGTTTGCAGTCTGATCTTGGACTATCCACCACAACCACGTCAACAGTATCTGAGATGAAAAAATATCATGTGGGTAACTCATATTCAAACCTTTTAACAAAAATAAATAATTCTACAGGGGGGCTTATCCCCGGTGTTACTTTCAACACAGCAGCATTATCATCTGGTATAATGAAGATTCCTCAGGATGCAACGTTAAACGTCTCTGCAGCCACCTATACTATGATTTACGGTGCACAGGTGACAACAGGTACCTTAAATACATCAGTTACCGGTTTGCAGAATGCAGGGTTTTCCACAGCCCCCACTTCAGCCACAAATGGAACCTTTACCATAAATGGAAAAAAGATAACAATCGCTGATTATACCCAGATTTCAGTAAACGATCTCATAGCTCAGATAAACTCTTCCGGGGCTGGTGTGGTGGCAAGCTACAATACAGCCACAAAGAGCTTTGAATTAAAATCCACCACATTAGGTTCATCAACCATATCCCTTGGGGATTTTTCAGATACGAGCAACATCTTATCAATTATGAAACTTACAGTTTTATCCGGCGCCCAGACGGTAACAGGTAAAACTTTTGGTACGGTAGATACAACATCCACTTTGGTTCAGTCCGGTTTGACAGCAACAGTAACTAAAGGAGTATTTACAATAAATGGAGTTTCTATCTATGTGGATCCTGATGTTGATACATTAGATAGTGTAATATCAAAGATAAACAACTCAGGTGCCGGGGTTAATATCAGTTATGAAAGATCAAGAGACAAGATTAATATCGTTTCAACGAATGGTATAGATAAGATTAAGTTTGGTTCTCCAAGTGATACCAGCAATCTTCTTGAAGCTTTAAATCTTACAGACAACACAACAGTACAGAAGGAGATTGGGTACGCTGGACAGAATGCGGTTGTAAATGTGGATGGTATAAACTACGTGAGAAAAAATAATAGTATAAGTGATATTATAGAAGGGGTTACATTAAACTTGAAATCTGCCTCTCCTACACCTGTTACCATTGATATCACTGTTGATACCACAAAAGCAGTTGAATACATGGCTAGTTTTATAAAGCATTATAATGAATTGGTGGAGAAGTTGAATCCCCCAAAAATAAACAAAGAGGATGAGAAATACCTCAATGCATTGACAACAGCAGATAAAAATAAAATGTCTGAAACGGAGGTGAAGAATTACGAAGAGAAATGGAAGACGCTTAATACCTATGAAATTATAAGAAAAAGTGCAGAATTTAGAAATTTAAAAAACTCCCTGAGAAGCACTCTTTTTTCTGACTTGACCGGAATAACCGGCAAGTATAACAATCTTTCCCAGATTGGACTTAATATAGCAGGTGATGGGGATCTGGAGATACTTAAGAAAGGTTATCTTGTCAAAGATACTACAGATCTTGATGCCATTAAATCCCAACTTCAAAACAACAGTACATTCATCAATGCAATTACTAACTATCCCGATGATGTTTTTAACCTTTTTGCCGAAAATACTACCACAGCCACCGGGTGGGCCAGAAGAATTGAAAACACTATAAAGAGTTATAGTTCAGTGGGTGGATCTATCTATGATAAGATCAAAACCTATGGAACGATAGATAGGCAGATCTTAAATTTAGCTGAAGCTATGGATAGGACTCAGAGAAGTGTGGATGCTTATTATGAAAGGCTATGGAGTCAGTTTAGTGCTATGGAATCTAGAATCGCAGAATTACAGGCTAGAGGAAATGCTCTTTCAGGAATAATTTCGTCTATTACAGGTGGCACAAAGTAAAAGGAGGTAACTATGTATCAGCAAGCTCAAAAAACCTATCTCAAAAATGAGATAGAAGGAGCAACGAAAGGGAAACTGGTTTTGCTCCTGTATGATGGGGCAATAAAATTTATCAATATGGCAGTGAAGGCTATAGAAGAGAAAAATATAGTAGCTGCCCATGAAAATATCATAAAGGCTGAAAATATACTGTATGAGCTTTTGAGTACTTTAAATATGGAAGCTGGGGAGATAGCAGAAAATCTGTTCAAACTTTACGATTTTGCCATATGGCAGCTTGTGGAAGCAAATAAGACGAAAGATGTGGAGAAACTGACACCAGTTTTAGGAATTCTGAAAACATTAAGGGATGCATGGAAAGAAGTGGTGACTCAGGAGGAGCTTGGAAAACAAACTCCTAATAATCAACAAAAGGTGGATAATATAAAATTAAACGTGGCAGGTTAAATTATGGTAATTGGTGACGGCAATTCCATAATTAGTCTGAAGGATAGACTGCTGAAGCTGGATAAAAAGAGCCCCCCACCCAAAAGCTCTTCCACTGAGGGATCATTCAAACAGGATGGATCACTTCAGAAGAAGATGGACAATACGCTTATAAACTTTTTAAAGGTGAGGGAAGAAAATATTCTGGCTTCTAAAAGCGGTTTTATACGTGATCAGGAAGAGGCAAACAGGCATATTGAGGAGCTTAAAAGACTGTTTAAAGATGAGCTTCCGAAAGTGATTGATGCCCATAAAAAAGCTGATCCTAATAAGGTGTTGAGGTTCTATCCTTTTGAATAATATGGAGAAAGAATATGAACTTTGAAGCGGCAAGCAACATGAAACTTTCACAGTATCAGTAT
>PNIN01000062.1 GCA_002878065.1 Calditerrivibrio nitroreducens | reverse complement strand
CCGCCCACCACTAAGGCAGGCGGTATCTTATTTGATTTAATTTTATTAATTCGTTTTTTTGCCATATATAAGAATACCTTTCAAAAAATCATATGCATATTTTAACTGGAGATCTTTATCAAAATCTATTTTATCAAGATCTGAAAGAGTTATATTATCATTAATAGTTTTATTATCTGAAGCTTGATTATTAATACTATTCTTTTTTTCTTCATCACCAATTAAGTGATTCTCAAGATCACTCTCTTTTATATTCATATTATCTTCTTTGTACAAAATTTCACCAGATTTCACCTCAATATCTGGCTTTATACCTACTCCCTGGATAGATCTACCACTGGGGGTATAATACTTTGCAGTGGTAAGCTTTATGGCAGAGCCATCACTCAGATTAAAAGTAGTCTGCACGGAAGCTTTTCCAAAGCTTGTGGTACCCATTATCACTGCCCTTTTATAATCCTGCAAAGCACCGGATACTATTTCAGATGCAGAGGCGCTACCTCCATTGATTAAAACGACCATAGGAAGTTCATATTCAGATACTCTCATATTCTTAGATTTTAAATACATGTTATTTTTTTCATTTCTCTCTTTTGTAAAAACAACTGTTTTTCCAGGCTTTATAAACATAGATGCCACATTAACAGCTTCATCCAAAAGCCCACCTGGATTATTCCTGAGATCAAGAATTAACCCTTTAACACCATCTTTTTTAAGTTTATCAAGTGCTTCTGATAGCTCAGAAGATGCGGATTCATTAAATTGGGTGAGCCTTAGATAACCTATATCATCTTTTTCCATAAACTTGACTGTTTTAACTTTAATAATTTCCCTTACAAGAGTAACATCGAAAGGTTTTGGCATAGAGCTTCTAAGTATCGTGATAGTCACAGAGGTTCCTGGTGTACCTCTTAATTTATTAACAGCTTCATCAATTGTTATATTTGAAGTGGGCTTTCCATCTATTTTGATAATCTTATCTCCCGCTTTTAAACCTGCTCTATAAGCTGGTGTGTCCTCAATAGGTGCAATAATCGTCAAAATCTTGTCTTTTATTCCAATCGTAATTCCGAGCCCCCCAAACTCACCCTTTATCTCTGTTTTAAAATTTTCAAAAGCTTTTTCATCCATATAATTAGAATGGGGATCAAGCTCACTTAACATACCCTTAATTGCCCCCTGAATCAACTTTTTAGTGTCAATAGGCTCCACATATTTTCTCTCTACTATGTCAAAAGCATCCGAAAATATTTCAAGATACTGAAATTTGCTTATGCCTTTCTGGGCATATACAGATTTTGTCTTTAACAAAGCAAAAATACCTAATACTAAAATAAGCCCTATACCTAATATTATAAAAGACTTACTAAATCTATTTTTCATGTTGCCTCCTTTTTAAGCCATTCTTGAGGATTTAATGCGTTGTTATTTTTTCTAATTTCAAAGTAAAGATAATGCTGAACCTCTTTTATGTCAACATCAATTATACCAATTTTTTCACCTTTTGAAACCCTCTGGCCATTTTTTACCAAAACATCATCTATATTGGCATAAATAGTATAGAAATCATCAGGATGAGAAATAATTACTAAATTTCCATAACCTTTTATCCAATCTACATATTTTACAACACCATCATGTACAGATCTCACAAAGCCATCCCCATTAACCTCTATTTTAACCCCTTTGTTGTATATCTCCGTTTTTAGAGATTCCACATATTTTACACCAAAACCCTCCACTATTTTCCCTTTAACTGGCCAATCCAACAATCCTTTTAACTTTCCAAAACCGATAGCAGTTTGATTAAAATGGGTATTTTTATTTTCCTTTTCTATCTCCAGAACTCTTTTGTTTAGATCCTCATACCTTGACTGAAGAATTAAATAATAGGATTCCTTATGTTTTTTATCAACATCTAAAACCGTAAGCGTTTGCATATAAATGACTTTTTGATTTTGAAGTTCTTTTAAAACCTCCCATTTAATTTTCTTAAGATTCTCCAATTCTTTTGATTTTTCATCAAACTGTTTATTTAGTTCCTCAATCTCTTTCTTCTTGGTTGCTATCTGAGAAATTTTATCTTTTAATTTAATGTTTACTTTTTCTATGATCTCAAGATTTTTTATCATCTCATGATAGCTTCTGGAGAAAATAAGCAACTTTAAATTGATTACCCCTCTGTTATCAACTAAATATATATTACCTTTCCTTACCTCTTTCATAAGAACTTCAATATCACGTGTTAAAATATATATTTTATCCCCTATCAATTGCTGATTTTCTTTGACTTTTGAATATTTTTTATTGATTTCAGAAAGTACAGCTTCGTTAAAAGCAATCTCTTTCTCTATCACTTTTAACTTTAACCCCACCGAAGTTTTTGATTGATCTATTTTCTTTATTTCACTTTTCTCTTTTTCAATCTCTTTTTTCAGTAACATCAAATCATTGCTGGATTCTATGATTTCCTTTTTATTTTCTGCGGAAAAGGTCATTAAGGGAAAAAAGAGAATAAATATCAACCAAAATTTATTCACCAATTGCTCCAAGATTTTTATCCAGGAATGAAAATACAGATAAAATTGAGGCAATAATAGATATAAAAGCCATTATAAAAAATATTGAGAATATAACGTAGATTGATGGTGATTGAAGAAAAACAACCCCTAATTTATCAAGGAAAAAGTGTCTAATAAGGTAAAAAGTAACATATTGTAGAATAAAAGCTATTAAAAATGAGACCGTCATCTCTAATACCGAAGCAACAACAAATGGTGTTATTATGAAACTCCTGGTGGCCCCCACAAGGCTATAGATCTTGATCTCCTCTTTAAATTTAAATAACTTCAAATTTATTGTGTTGTAAATTACAGAGCCGATGGAAATGGATAACAAACCAGTAAGAATCATTACAAATATTTTAAGCCCCACTTTGATGGACAAAAAATTCAAAAGCCATTTTTCTCCAAACGAGGTAGTACTTATTATATCAGATTTCATCAGCTCCCCTTCAATCTCCTTTATAAACTTTATCTCCTGATAATTACTTTTGAGGGTAACCTCAACAAAGGATGGAAAGAATTCTTCCGGTAAGAGCTCAAGATATTTTTCACTCATATAAGACTTTCTAAGATATTCATATGAATCTTTACTTTTATAAAATTTAGCTTCAGCAACACTTTTCAAACTACTGAGTCTTTTTATAAGGGCATTAATTTTATCCTGTGGGGCTGAATCTGTTATGTATCCTCTGATATTCTGAACATTAACGAGCTTACCAAAGAAATTATCCACTGAGTAGCTTAAAACGAAAAACACAAAAAATATGTATAGGGCTGTAATTATAGTCACTATAGAGGTTATATTTATTGCCATATTCGATTTAAAAAGTAAAAAACCTCTATTAATTAAGATGAGTAGTTTCTGTATTTCTTGCTTTTTCAGAGTCATTTACCAACTGTCCTTGTTTTAATTCTATTATTCGACCTCTATGCTTATCAATGAGATATTTATCATGGGTAGCTATCATTACGGTGGCGCCCATCTCCACAGTGTCATGTAGTAATTCAATAATATCTTCTGCCCTTTCTTTATCAAGATTACCGGTTGGTTCATCTGCAAGTATTATCGATGGCTCGTTTATGAGTGCCCTGGCTATTGCTACCCTCTGTTTTTCACCACCTGAAAGCTTCCTTACCAGAGTCTCCCTTCTACTATATATTCCAAGCCTCCTCAATAAGGGCAATATTCGATTTTCCACAGACTTTTTTTTAAGATAGAAGATATCAAGAGCCATTTTAACATTTTCATATACAGTCTTATCTTCTAATAGCTTATAATCTTGGAAAACCACACCTATATTTCTTCTCAAGTAAGGGATGCTATGCTTACTTATGTGGCTTACATCTTTATTAGAAACTAACACAACCCCTTTAGTTGGGAGCAAGTCAGCATAAATAAGCCTCAATAAGGTAGATTTACCTGCGCCACTCTCACCGGTTATGTAGACAAATTCACCTTTTTTCACCTCAAATGAGACATTATCCAGTGCCCTTTTTTCACCATAAAAGTTTACAGTGACATTAAAAAATTTAATCATTTATGGTTACTTTACCCTTTAATATAGCAGCTTCAGCTGTCCTGTGCTGTTTATTTGTAGTTTGAAAATCCACAAAATCCGACCGATAAGAAAATAAAATTCTACCTTTAAAAAAGATCTGAGTCAACACCTTATCCCCAACAATTTCGGTTTGCACGTGATACACTTTCCCATTATATGTGATATTAGAATTCAACGTTTTATTAGCCATAGCTAACTATATGAAATTTTCATCTATTTTCAAGATATTTTTTATCTTTTGGTGATACTATTGATAATTGGAAAATTTCATGGTATACATTATACATTATAAAAGACTACAGGAGAATATATTGCCGTTTTTATGGAAATTACAGCAGAATTAGTCAAAAAATTCCAGAATTATATGAAGTATGACCTTTCCCTTTCTGAAAACTCAATAGAAGCTTACAAAAGAGACATAATGGAACTAACCAGATTTACTAAAAATTACGATCTGACACCATCCGATATGGTTAGCTACATGTCACATCTTAGAAAAAAAGGGCTTTCCATAGAATCGATCCTGAGAAATATTTCTGGTATATCCGCATTTTATGATTTTTTGATTCAGGAAAAGATATTTGATAAAAACCCTGTGGCATCCATTAGCAAACCAAAAAAGTGGGAAAAATTACCAAAATTTCTCAATTTTGAAGAGGTGGAAGCGTTGATAAATGCACCAGACAAAAGTACCCCCATAGGTTATAGAGATAATATTATTCTTAAAACTTTCTATTCCACAGGGATGAGGGTAAGTGAATTGGTGAAATGTAAGACATCAGATATAGATTTTAAAAGGGGGATTGTATCAGTTGTTGGTAAAGGTTCAAAACAACGTTTTCTACCTATCTATCAATCCTTACAGGATGAATTAAAACAGTACCTCGAAATAAGACATCGATATTTTATCAAAGAAAAAGATAATGGTTTTCTCTTTCTGAATAAAAACTCTGCTCCCCTCACCAGAGTATACTGCTGGATGATGATAAAAAAATATTGTAAAAAAGCTGGGATAACAAAAGATATTTCTCCTCATACATTAAGACACTCCTTTGCCACCCACCTTCTAACAAACGGGGCTGACTTAAGAACCATACAACTTCTTTTGGGGCATTCTGACATCTCAACCACTGAAATATATACACATATAACTGATAATAAAGCGAGAAGCATATTGGAACAATTCCATCCAAGATTCAAAATGAGAAATAGATGAAAATAGTAATCACACACCACAATCCAGATTTTGACGCCTTATCAAGTGCTTATGCCGCTATGAAGCTTTACAGTTGTGATAAAATTTTTATTAGTAATACATTGGAGGGAAATGTAGGCAGATTTCTGGAAGAAAATGATTTTGGTATCCCCTATATAAAAGCCACCGAGAAATTCATCGATGAATTTAAAGAAAATATAGAATTATTAATAATTACTGATTGTAAAATAAAAAACAGATTAAAATATCTATCTAAACTAATTGATAAATCTGATAAAATAATAATATTCGACCACCATCAAACCGATAATATCGATATAGCCACCGATGAATTATACCTGGAAAAGATTGGAGCATCAACATCAATCATAGTCAAAAGATTAAAAAAAAATGGGGTATACCTTTCGAAAGAAGAAGCAACTTTACTCATGATGGGGATATACGAAGATACAGGCTTTTTGTCATTTAACACAACTACACCAGATGATCTACTGGCGGCGGCGTATCTTCTGGAACATGGAGCAGATCTAAACCTTGTATCAGAATATGTTAAGAGGGAACTAAGCAAAGAGCAGGTGCTACTTCTTAATGAGCTTATCATAAATACTACAGTTCTAATTATAGATAAACTATTTATAGGTATCACACATGCAAATACAGATGAATTCTTTGGAGATATAGCTTTTCTGGCACACAAATTAATTGAAATGGAAAATTTTGATGCCATTTTCCTGCTGGTGCGCACCGGAGATAGAGTTGTAATAGTTGGTAGAAGTAAATCCGATAAGATAGACATATCAAGGATATTATACTACTTTGGTGGTGGGGGGCATCCCTATGCAGGTAGCGCAATTGTAAAAGATATAACACTAAACGAAGCCATTCCAAAACTAAAAAATATAATAAACGAACAGATTTGCCCAATGAAATATGCACGAGATCTTATGACATCACCTGTTAAATATGTATCAACAGGTGAAAAAATTGCAGATGCATTTGATCTATTCATGAAATACAATTTAAACGTAATGCCGGTAGTTAAAAACGGTAAAACCATTGGCTTAATTCTCAGAAGAGATATCCTGCATAGTATGAAACATGAACTACAGAATGAACCTGTGGATTCTATAATGCAGATAGAATTTGATACTGCCTCACCTGACACGCCGATTGATGAGATAAAAGATATAATGCTTTTAAAAAATCAAAAAATGGTCCCTATAGAAATTAATGATACCCTTGTGGGTGTTATCACCAGAACCGATCTCCTCAGGCTGATGAGGGAAGAGATCGTAAAGATGCCCAGATTTGTCAATGAAAAAGCAGAAGTTGCAGGCTTATTTAAATCCAGAAACGTGGCTGATCTTTTGAAAGATAGATTACCAGAATACTATTACAATTTATTAAAACAGATAGGTGCAATTGCAGATGAGCTTGATCTAAATGCTTATGTAGTGGGTGGATTTGTGAGGGATCTCTTGATGAAATATGAAAATTTTGACGTTGATATTGTGGTGGAGTTGGATGCCACCATCCTGGCTCAAGAATTTGCCCGAAGAAATAATGGTCGAGTTGCTATCCATGATAAGTTTAAAACTGCAGTTGTAATACTCCCAGATAGGAACAAACTGGACTTTGCCACCGCAAGAACAGAATATTACAATATGCCAGCTTCCGCACCGGAAGTTGAAATTTCATCCATAAAAAATGACCTTTTTAGAAGGGATTTTACCATAAATGCAATGGCGATAAAGATAAATGAAAAGACGTTTGGTCTACTTCTGGATTTCTATGGAGGGCAGAGGGATATTATCGACAAAAAGATAAGGGTACTTCACAATTTAAGCTTCATAGATGATCCATCAAGGGGGCTACGGGCGATAAGATTTGCCGTCAGATACAATTTTGAAATCGGTCCACATACAAATAAGCTATTAAAAAATGCCATCAATCTAAAGCTGTTTGATAAGATTCCTGGGAATCGACTATTTCTTGAAACTAAATATATTTTATCCGAATCAAATTATCTTGATGCCATAAAGATGATGACCAATTATGGAATTATGAAATTCTATATTGATAAATTCAAGTTAGACGATCTTAAATTACGTATTTTCGAAAACTTCGAAAGATATCTCATATGGCATTCAGTGCAATGCAATACCAAAGTGGAACCTTATATCGTGAGATTGCTAATACTATTCTCCGATTTAAAAAATAATGACTTTCAAAAAATATGCGACAGATTTGAACTAAGTAGAGAGACTAAAAAAAAGCTTTTAGAAGGTTATGGCAAAAGTAAGCATATTGCCAATAAGATAAAAAAATCTTCACACCTTAAAAGATCGGACATATACTATCTATTTGAAGGTTTAAATGAAGAATTTCTTTTATTTACAGCATCAATATTAGGTTATAAATATGAACAGATTATAAGGGATTATATCACTGAGATACGATGGATAAAGCCTGAAATAGATGGGAATGATCTAAGAAAATTGGGGATCCCCCCTTCCCAAATTTACCAAAAAATATTTAAACAATTGACAATATTAAAACTTGATGGAATAATAAATAGTAAAGATGAGGAATTAAAAAAAGCCATTGAAATATACGAGGAATTAAAAAATGCAGAAGAGAAAAATTTACATTGATGAGTCTATCATACCACAGCTTACAGGTCCAAATGATGAATATATCAGAAATATAATGGCTAAAATGGGGGTAGATATATACATCAGAAGCGACGAAATAGCTGTAATGGGAAATGATGAAGATGCTGAGAAAGCAGTAAATCTCCTGCTACAGATAAAAGAGATGGCAATGTCGAAAAGTATCACAAAATCAGATATAGATTACGCTATAGGGATGGCAAAAGCTGATGACACAAATGTTATAAAAGAGGTCTTAACTGAAAAGGTAAAAGTATCAGGTAGAGCAAAAGAGGTCACAGCAAAAACTAAAAACCAAAAGAAATACATCGAGGCCATAAAAGAAAACGATATAGTTTTTGGAATCGGTCCGGCTGGCACGGGAAAAACATATCTTGCCGTTGCAATGGCTGTAAACTTTTATCTCACCAAAAAGGTAAACAGAATAATCCTTACAAGACCAGCAGTGGAAGCCGGTGAAAGACTTGGTTTTTTACCAGGGGATATTGCCGACAAAATAAACCCATATTTAAGACCCCTTTATGATGCTCTTTACCATATGCTTGATTTTGAAAGGGTATCTGCCCTCATAGAAAAAGGTGTCATTGAGCTTGCTCCACTTGCCTTTATGAGGGGAAGAACTCTGGATGATGCTTTCATAATCCTTGATGAGGCGCAGAATACGACAATAGAGCAGATGAAAATGTTTCTAACAAGATTGGGCTTTAATTCTAAAGCTGTTATTACCGGTGATATAACCCAGATAGACCTCCCTAATGATAAAAGATCTGGTCTTGTTTTAGTTAGAGATGTATTAAAGGGGATAAAGGGGATCGAATTCGTGGAATTTGGTAAGGTGGATGTGGTGAGAAACCCCATAGTCCAAAAAATTATAAAAGCTTATGAAATATATGAAAATAAATAAATAGGTGATTTATGGAAATTATATTCCTCATAGACAATGAAAAAAATTACCCATTAAACGTTGATATGCTTCAGGATATATCATATGAAATTTTAAAGCATGAAAAGATATCCTTCCCCTTCAACACAGCCGAGATCTCCCTTGTAATAACCGACGATGAGGAGATGAAGGAGATAAACAGACTTTATAGAAAAATAGACTCCACAACCGATGTACTATCTTTCCCCATCAACGATGGTAAGGATATCAAATCAAACATATTAGGTGATATTGTCATCTCTTATGATAAAGTAAAGTCTCAATCTGTGGAAAATGAATGCACAGTTGAAGAGGAGATAGCTTTCCTTTTTATACATGGACTTTTACATCTTTTGGGATATGATCATGAAAGTTCTGAAGAGGATGAGAAGGAAATGTTTGAACTGCAGGAAAACTTTTTTCAAAAATTTTTCAATAAATAGATGATTTTTTTATAAAATTGTGTTATATTCTATAAGGAGGAAGTAGATAGAACCATTTAGTATGAAAACTAAGAGTTGGTGGAAATCATTGGGATATGCTATTGAAGGAGTTTTGTATGCCACCAAAACGGAAAAAAACTTAAAAATACACATCATATTCTCTATTTTAATCCTTTTTATGGCTCTCTTTTTCAATCTAAAGTTTCTCGAATATATTATCTTAACCATAACCATCTCCCTTGTTATTGCTGCTGAGCTTTTTAATACAGCCATTGAATACCTTGTGGATGCCCTCATAAAAGAGAAATCTGAAGTTGCAAAAAGAGTGAAAGACGTCAGTGCCGGAGCAGTTTTGATAACGGCTTTTGGTGCAATATTCGTGGGCTACTTTGTGCTATTTGAAAAAATAAAAAATGCTCTATCATTTAATCTTCAAAGACTACCAAATCTCCCCCATCACATAGCAATAGTCTCACTGGTCATCACAATAGCCCTCGTTGTAATCATAAAATCTCTAATCGGAAGAGGTGAACCACTTCATGGGGGGATGCCCTCCGGTCACTCTGCTGTGGCATTTTCTATACTGGTATCTGTAATATACCTGACAAAAGATGTGGCTGTATCTCTCCTGGTATTCCTCCTTTGTGTGCTTGTGGCTGAATCAAGGGTTAGATTGAAGGTTCATAGTATGTCTGAAGTTATAATGGGTGGCCTCTTAGGCTCAGGGGTCACATTTCTTATATTTATCTTAATATTGTGAGGTGATAAAGGTGGATAGTGGCTCGGCCTATTTAGTATCTATTTTTGTTTGTTTAGTTTTTTCCGCATACTTTTCCGCAAGTGAAACGGCTCTCACTTCTTTAGGTGAGCTAAAGGTAAAACATATGATTCAGGAGATGGGAGAAAAAGGTAAAATACTTGAACTATGGCTTTTACATCCAAACAAAGTTCTTTATACGCTACTTATCGGTAATAATATCGTTAATATCTTAAGCTCTGTCATAGCAGCAGACTTCGCCTATAAGGTTTTTAAAAATAGTTCAATAGCTCTTATAACAGGTATAATGACCATTTTGATCATTTTCTTTGGTGAAATCTTTCCGAAAACATATGCAAAACATAATGCAGAAAAATTAAGCATCTTCACAATGTATATTTTAAGGATCTTTTTCTGGTTATTTTACCCATTTTCATGGTTGCTAAATAAGATCGTAAAAGGCCTGATAAAATTTTTTGGCGGTAAAGTGGAGCAGGAAGGGCCAAAAATCACCGAAGATGAATTGGAGTTTTTGATCTCCATTGGTGAAAAGGAAGGTGTATTAGAAAACCAGAAGAAAGAGATGCTTCATAATATATTTGAAATTAGCGAAACATCTGTAAAAGAGATCATGGTACCCTTAAACGACGTAACAATGATAGAGATATCAACATCAATAAATGAGATCATAGATACCATAGCCAAAACCGAATACTCACGTATCCCAATATACGAAGAAAATAAAGACAACGTCATAGGGATTCTGTACTCCAAAGATATAATAAAATATATCAACAAAGGTCTTGAAAAATTGAATATAAAAAATATATTGAAGAAACCTTATTTTGTTCCATCCACCAAAAGAATCGATGATCTACTGAGAGAATTTCAGATAAATAGGATTCATCTTGCCCTTGTGGTGGATGAATATGGCAGTATAGATGGTCTTATCACCCTTGAAGATATTCTTGAGGAGATTGTAGGTGAGATAAGGGATGAATATGATAAAGAGGAAGAGGAAGATATAAAGGAGATTGGAGAATCGCAGTATATCGTCAAAGGTAGGCTTAATATTGATGATTTTTGCGAATATTTTAATTTCGAAAAAACCGAAAATATGGAACAATACGAAACAATTAGTGGGCTTCTTTACGATCTTGCAGATAAAATACCTGATGTGGGAGAAGAATATATCTACAATGGATATAAATTTATAGTTGTGGAAAAAGATGGTAGAAAGATTAAAAAAATAAAATTGATAAAGTTGCAGGAGGAGAGTTGAGCTTTAAAACAGGTTTTGTAGGGATCATCGGAAGACCAAATGCAGGTAAATCCACTCTTTTGAATGCCATATTAGGTGAAAAGGTATCAATTATTTCAAGTAAACCAAATACCACAAGAACACAGATCCGTGGTATATATAACTCAAATGATTCCCAGATCATCTTTATAGACACACCAGGGATACACAATGCAAAGGACAACATTAATAGATTAATGGTAGAAAAAGCTTTTGAAACAATTAAAATGGTTGATATTGTCTATTTTCTTGTGGAACCAGGCGAAAAAAAAGGTCCTGAATATAAACAGATTCTCGAATTGATAAAAAATGAACCAATAAAAAAGTTCCTGGTAATAACAAAGATAGATGTATTTGAAAAAAAGTTAGTTTACGATACTGCCCGGAATGTATTTAATGACTACCAATTTGATCAGGTAATACCGATATCTTCACTAAAAAATATAAACATAGACAAGCTTATTGAGGTTACAAAAGAGCTATTACCAGATGGTGATCCCATATATCCTCAGGATGAAATTGTGGACATTAGCGAAAAATTTCTGATAGCGGAATTTATCAGAGAGCAGATTTTTGAAACACTCAAAGATGAGGTGCCATATGATACGTTTGTGGAATGCGAATTGATTGAGGATAAATCAGAAAATCTGATGTATATATCTGCTTCAATCTATACAAAAAGGGGATCACAGAAGGCGATAATACTTGGAAAAAGAGGATCCTCAATCAAGAAAATAGGACAAAAGGCAAGGATAGAATTGGAGAAATTTTTTGGGGTGAAAATATTTCTGGACCTCTTTGTGAAGATAAAAGAGGATTGGCAAAACAGAGATGAATTCTTAAAATTGCAGGGTTTACTCTAAGGAATGGAGCTTTAAACTCCATTCCTTTAATAATATCCACATTTATGCTTTACAAACTCTTTCTACCTTTCTGAGCCACCCATCAGGTGCTTTGCTTCTACCATACTGAATATCTATATAGGCTTTGTAAATCTTCTTTGTCATCTCACCTATTTCACCGTTTCCAACTTTTAAAACAGATCCATCTTCAAATACATACTCACCCACAGGGGATACAACTGCAGCTGTACCAAATCCTCCGGCTTCTACAATATCACCAGATTTAATGCCATCAATGAATTCATCTAATTCTATTCTTTTTTGGACAACCTTAAAACCAAGGGAAGGCAGTAATTCTATCATGCTAAGAGATGTGATAGACCTTAAAATTGTATCAGTAAATTCAGGTATAAAAACTGTACCATCTTTCGTTATATGAAAATGATTCATTGCACCAGCTTCTTCGATGTATCTATTATTTGCATCAAGATACAGTACCTGACTTGCCCCGAATTTCTTTGCAAACTGCCCTGCTCTGAGGGATGCGGCATAATTTCCTGCTGCCTTGGCTGCACCAGTACCTCCAGAAACAGCCCTATGAAACTTCTGAGTAATAAGAAGTCTTATAGGCTTTGTAAAACCAGTGGAATAATATGGACCGCTTGGGGATAATATTACCATATACCTGTAAGACTCACTTGGATGAACCCCAAGAGAATCGGAAGTTCCAAACATAAAAGGTCTTATGTATAAAGATGCACCCTCCTGAATTGGGAACCAATTTCTATCCACATCTATCAAGGCATGTATGGCTTTTATCTGAAATTCCACGTCTACTTTGGGCATACAGAGAATCTCTGCAGAGAAGTTTGCCCTTTCGGCATTCTTATCCAATCTAAACGTGTATATTTCCCCATCTGGGTGCATAAAAGCCTTTGCCCCTTCAAAATAAGCCTGACCGTAATGCAAAGCAATGGCCCCTGGTGCTATGTTTATATCCTGATATGGACATATTTTTATACCATACCACTCATTTCCATCAAAATCCATCATAAACATATGATCAGTTCTTAGCTGACCAAATGGAAGTGTCTGTTCTGGTTTAAATGGTTCAAGTCTTCTTTTAGCCCTTGCTTTCAAACAGTAAGATATTTCCATCACTCACCTCTTTAAGTTTTTAATAATATTATTTTGACAAAAAAACTTTGTCAAGGATAAACAACTAGGCTCTTTACATTTCAATAAATTTATATATATTATTTAAATCATAGATACAATCTAAAGGAGGTATGATTTATGCCCATATATGAGTACAAATGCACCAAATGCAATCACATCTTTGAACTATTAGAACCAACTTTTAATGATGTAAAGGAGAAAAAGTGTGTTAAGTGTGGCTCATCAGCCGAAAGAATTATCTCCCTAACAAGTTTCCAGCTAAAAGGAATCGGTTGGTATAAAACAGATTACGCAAACAAATCCTGCTCATCAGCAGAATCCAACCAATCATGCAGTTCATGTCCTGCAAATACATCAAATGAAAGTGGATACAGGGGCGGGTGGTAAAAACCCCCGCTCATAACGTAATTTTCTCCTCTTTCAATGGTCTATTCATAAGATCTATCACAGATTCTTTTGGATCTTTACCTTCATAAATAATTTTATAAACCTCAGTAACTATAGGCATATCTATGTTCATTTCCATAGCAAGTTCATAGGCAGCTTTAGCAGTGAATACACCTTCCGCCACCATCTTCATGTGACTCTGAATCTCTGTGATAGACTTTCCGCTGGCTATTTCCAGCCCCACCTGACGATTCCTGCTAAGATCACCTGTACATGTTAAAACAAGATCTCCCATGCCGCTCAACCCCATAAAAGTTTCAAGTGTAGCTCCCATCTTCAAACCCATTCGGGTAATCTCCGCAAGCCCTCTGGTGATTAGCCCTGCCCTTGCATTGTTTCCAAAGGATAAACCATCAGATATCCCTACAGCGATGGCTATTACGTTTTTCAAAGCCCCACCAAGCTCAAGACCTTTGAGATCCCTTGTTCTATAAACCCTGAAATATTTATTGGACAGAACCCTTTGCCAGAATATAGCATCATCGTCAAAAATCGATGCAACACTAACTGCGGTGGGCTTCTTCAGTATGACTTCTCTGGCAAAAGAAGGCCCGGATAGGATGGAAAATCTCGCATCAAGATTTTCTTTGAAAATATCCACCACAAGTTGACCGGTACCCAACTCTATACCTTTTGTGGCAATTATTATATTTTTACCTTTGATAAAATTATAAAACTCTTTAATACTACTTCTGGTGAATTGAGTTGGCACTACCCAGACTATATTGTCTATACTCTCATCAATCTCACTGAAATGTCTGGCTTTTAGAATTTTGTTTAATTTTATATCCGGGAAGAATACTATATTTACATTTCTTTTATTTATTGACTCCACAATCTCCTGTTCCCTTACGAAAATAGTAACATCATAACCGTTTTCCGCCAAAAGATTGGCAAGGGCTGTTCCCCAAGAACCTCCACCTATAACAGCTATTTTCTCTTGCATTTTTCTCTCCATTGTATAAAATGATATCAAAAATATTATAGGGGGTTTTATGAGTAAAATCAACCAGTATGATATAGAACAATTAAAAAATGTCAATGAGAAAAGAGTATGGGATCTTCTGGCGGATTACCTTGACCAGGATGATTCGGTATGTACTTGTAGTATATGTATTTTAGATATAGCTGCAATTGTGCTCAACTCTATTCCACCTCATTATCAGACCTATGAAGAATCCTTTGATGAAGCACGTAAAAAGGTTTCTGATGAGCTGATAATTGAAAAGATAAAGTTGGCTGTGGAAAGGGTAAAAAAATACCCTCATCATTTATAAAAAGATAAGGGATCCCCCTTATCTTATATTTGCTCCTGTTTCTTTGAAATATTTAGCATATTTCATATCGTCTCCCATTATATGTTTGACAACCCATTCTTTTAAGAATTGAAGTAGATTTACGCTTACCACATCCTTGCCTGATTCAAAATCCTTGATAATTTTTAATACCTGATTTACTAAATCCTTGTG
Source organism: Calditerrivibrio nitroreducens (assembly GCA_002878065.1). Lineage (GTDB taxonomy): Bacteria > Chrysiogenota > Deferribacteres > Deferribacterales > Calditerrivibrionaceae > Calditerrivibrio > Calditerrivibrio nitroreducens_A. The sequence goes on along the minus strand of PNIN01000062.1, from coordinate 3,356 downwards.
TATCCTTGTATGTTCATCCTTTTCAGGAAAATTGAAAAGCCTAAAAGCATCTTCTTCCGATTGAAAATGGTATACGGTGTAATTTGCAAGCTCATTTAATATCTCACCCAATACAATTTTAGAACGCCCCTCATTAATTGCAGCATAAAATTTATTCAACAGTCTAACGAGTTCTTTGTGTTGATCGTCAAATTTTTTAATACCAGTTTCAATCTCTTTACTCCAGGATATTAGCTCATCAGATTTACCCACGTTAATCTCTTTTAGTTCATCTCCCATCTCATTGGATATAGATTTCAATGAATCTCCCGCTCTTACAAACTCTTCGGAAGAGTGTAGAAGACCTTCCAACTTTTGTGATACACCAGTTATATTTTGGGAGATATCAGACACCGCCAGATTCTCTTCCTCCATAGATCTTAATACATTATCAACAAGCTCTACAATTTCTTTTATATGATTGTTCATATACTCGAAATTTTCAATAGTTTCCCCCGTAACCTCCACCCCTGCATCAATTTTTGAAACATTTTCGCTAATAATCTTACCTATTTGTCTCATCTCTGCATTCAAACCAGATATAACAGTTTTTATCTCTTTTGTGGAATCGGTGGTTTTGAGAGAAAGTTTTCTCACTTCATCCGCAACAACAGCAAAACCTCTACCAGACTCCCCTGCCCTTGCAGCTTCTATAGCCGCATTTAAGGCAAGAAGGTTTGTTTGATCTGCTATATCATTGATGGTGACTGTAAATTTCTCAATCTGTTCATATCTTTTGATAAAATCAGATATATTCTTATTCAGCAAAATAATAGATTCTGATATCTCATTAATTTGATTTTTCAACTTCGTGGCATTTGAAATACCTATTTCAGAGTATTTTGAAAGCTCAATTGTTCTATCAAGGGTTCTACGACAGTTATCAACAATGCTGTGACTGGTAGCCGTAAGCTCCTCAGCGGCAGAAGAAACACTATTGGAGTTATACTGTATATTTCTTAATTCAGATAGAACATAACTCTGGGATTTTTTCAATTCATCGGCGGCATTACCCAATGCAGACACATTTAACTTTATAGTTTTTAAAAGATGTCTACTTTTATCAACTACGTTATTAATATTATGAACGACCATGCCCAATATACCTTGACAATCTTCCAACTCTAAAGAATAATCCCCCTTTGATATCAGTGATAATTTTTCATTTAAACTTTCCATCCTGACGATGAAAGTTCTGTAAATAACAAAATAGGTAATCACAAGCCCTACAGGAACACCAACAACTACCAAATAATTGATGACGTTCAATTGTGAAATTACCGATGGAATCTGTTCTTTAGGTAGATTTTCAAGTGAACTGATAAGATAAATATTATACAAACCAAACAAAACTGCCAATAATCCATTTACAACAAGAAAAAACAATAGCATCCTTTCAATAGAAAACCTACTCATAAATCACCCCTATCAATCTATAATTTTGTTATAACAAAAAAAATTTTTGTAAAGAAATTTTTAAAAATATTATCGTCTCAAATAAAATTATCTTGAACTTTTTCAAAAAGAATCTATCATACAGTCATGGAAATGGAGAAGAATATGAATGATCAGATTCTTGTGGATGAAATTTTAAAGGGTAAGACTGAAGTTTATGAATTTTTGATATTAAAATATCAGAAACAACTTTTTTCCACGGTCTTTAATATCGTAAAGGACGAAGATCTCGCAATGGATATAGTCCAGGAAGCTTTTTTAAAAGCTTATGAAGGTTTACCAAACTTGAGAAACAAAGACCAATTCTATCCATGGATAAAGCGTATTGCCATAAATGAATCTTTGATGAAATTTGATAGAAACAAACGTTTTGTGGATATGTACAACGAGGATCAGGACGAAGATGACTACTTCTTTAATTCCATCACAGATGAAACAAATCCTGAAAAAGAATTACTCGAAGAAGAGATAAGAAGATACATAAGAAAATATGTGGACTCTCTACCTTCTAAACTGAGAACCGTCATAATATTACGGGAAGTGGAAGATATGAGCTATGAAGAGATCGCCGATATATTGCAAATACCAATAGGAACTGTTAGATCCAGATTATTCAACGCGCGCCAGATTATAAAAGAAAGATTAATCAAACAGGGGTTGGCGGATGGTTTGTACAAAGTATCATAAATTTATCAATGATTTCTTAGACAACGAAATCGATAATATGAATGAATTAGATCTTCTTTCCCACCTTTCTTCATGTGAAGAATGTAAAATATATCTTTCAAATATTACAAAAATAAAGTCAAATATTAAAGAGAGTTTTTTAAATACCCCTCACAAAAAAAATATAGATCTATCAAAAAGTATCATGAATAAAATAAATTCCTCCAGAACTACATACAAAAAAAGAGCATCCATAAAACTTGTTTACAAGATAGCCACCCTCATTCTAATTTTATCTGCAATATTAATTGCAAAATACACCCAGAATGGTAAAAACAATTTTGCCATGCAGGAAGAAGAGAGGATGGTTTTTGAACACCTTGAAAAATCTCAAAATTCCTATGTTGTAAATATTGCTTACAGTCAGGGGCAATAACATTATTTATGAAAAATCTTTTGACAATATTCTTTCTGTTATCCCTATTCGCATTTGCCCATGCAGAAACTTTTTTTGTCAAAATCGCTTTAAATGAAAACTCATATATAACACTTAATTTTAACTCCTTAGATGATATCAATATAGATACAAGAGTAAAATTTATCGCCAGAATGATCAGGGAACCTTTCATTGATATCAGTGCTATATCAAAAGATTATTACAACATAAAGGTAAAAGAAGGATTCAAGCAGGACAACAAAATAATTACCCAATACGAACTAATACCGATAAAAAAAGATAGATTTTCTCAAATAATAAATACATCCGGCAATCTCATAGTTAGAAGAGAAGTCTACGATACCAACCATAAATTGATGTATTCATACGGCTATACTGAAAAGATCCCTGATATACAACCAACAAAAAAAGATCTAAAAGAGACAAATCTCGAAAAAGATACCCTCGTTTACAAAGGATTTCAGGGTAAACTGATAAAAAAGCTTGAAGATGGAACAATTCATTATATATTTAATGATGGACTGAATAAGTTTTCACTATTTATAAGAAAAAACCTTAATGATGTACAAACTACTAAAAGTTTGATATATGGGAACTACCTATTGTCCAAAAAGATAGATAATATTCAATATACGGTAATAGGTACAATCCCTTTTGAAGAAATGGAAAAGTTTTTATCATATATAGTAGCTACTGATAAAAAACAATAATGGAGGAAAAAGTATGAGGTATATTTCAA
>PNIN01000022.1 GCA_002878065.1 Calditerrivibrio nitroreducens | reverse complement strand
GAATAAATTGCGTTATCATAAAATAATCATTATGACAGATGCTGATGTGGATGGTGCTCATATATCCACACTACTTCTTACTTTTTTCTTCAGATATATGAGACCTATAATAGAGAGGGGTTTTTTATATATAGCAAGACCACCACTTTATAAAATTAAAAAAAATAAAGTGGAAAGGTATATTCACAATGAGGAAGAGTTTGAGGATTTTATCCTTGATATGGGTCTTGAGGGTGTGAGCATACTCGAAATATCTGAAATAAGGTATCGGGAGATTATCAGAAATCTATTTTTTATGAATAAACTGATATCAAAATACGAAAAGAAAGGGTATTTAGAGAAGTTGATATTAAATATCGCCACTCAACAGAACTTAGAGCCGGAAAATCTTTCGGATAAAAGGTTTGTGGAAGACTTAATGAATACGTTGGATCAAAAAGGTGCATTTGAAGGTTATCATTCATATTTTATAGATTTTAATGAGGAATACAATAGATACAATATATTTTTTACATCTACATCTGGTTCTGTATATGCCATAAATACTGATTTTTTAACTACACCAGAGTTTAAAGAGATCAAAAGGCTTGCAAGGTTTTTAAATGAGTTAGGTGGACTTCCCATTAAAATATTGGTGGATGGTGAGGAATTGTATTTTGATAAGGTTTCTGATCTTGTACATTTTGTGGAATCAAGGGGTAAGAAAGGGCTCACGATTCAAAGGTACAAGGGTCTTGGGGAAATGAATCCGGAACAGCTGTGGGAAACTACTGTGGATCCCGAAAGAAGGGTTTTATATCGAGTTACTATTGAGGATGCCGAAGAAGCTGATGGTTTGTTTTCTTTATTAATGGGGGATGTGGTGGCTCCCAGAAGGGAGTTTATAGAAGAAAATGCATTGTATGCTAAAAATATAGATATATAATTAAGGTATAAGGAGTATTAATGAGTAATAAAGAAAAGGGTATTATCGATATAAGTATAGAGGATTCCATAAAATCCAGTTATCTGGATTATGCAATGAGTGTTATTGTTGGTAGAGCCTTACCTGATGTAAGGGATGGTCTTAAACCTGTCCATCGAAGGGTACTATATGCTATGTATGAAATGGGATTGTCCCATAATAAACCATACAAAAAATCTGCAAGGGTGGTGGGGGATGTCATAGGTAAATTTCACCCTCATGGTGATTCTGCCGTATATGATACTCTTGTGAGATTGGCTCAGAATTTTTCCATGAGGTATCCCCTTGTGGATGGTCAGGGTAATTTCGGTTCAGTGGATGGCGATTCCGCTGCAGCAATGAGATATACAGAAGTACGTATGGCTAAAATTACTGATGAATTGCTACTGGATATTGATAAAGATACCGTTGATTTTGCTCCCAATTATGATGGTTCCATTGAAGAGCCTCTTGTATTACCCACTAGGGTACCAAATCTTCTCATAAATGGATCGAGCGGTATCGCTGTGGGTATGGCCACAAATATCCCCCCACATAATTTAGGAGAAGTGGTGGACGCTTTAATTCATAGGATTGATAACCCAGAATCTACACTTGATAATATATTAAAATTCATAAAAGGTCCAGATTTCCCTACTGCCGGTATTCTGATGGGAGTATCCGAACTAAAAACAGCTTACCTTACCGGTAGAGGGGCAATAAAAATTCGTGCAAGGGCTGAGATTCAACAGCTTAAATCTGGTAAGGAGCAGATCGTAATTACTGAGATCCCCTATCAGGTGAATAAATCATCCCTTATTGAAAAGATTGCCGAATTGGTGAGGGATAAGGTGATAGTTGGGATTACAGAGTTGAGGGATGAATCTGATAGGGACGGAATAAGGGTTGTGATTGAAATTAAAAAAGGTGAATTGCCAGATGTTATACTAAATCAGTTGTATAAGTTTACCCAGATGGAAGTGACATTTGGTATAAACATAGTTGCTTTAGTCAATGGTAGGCCACAAACCTTGCCCCTTTTGAAAATTTTAGATGAATTTATAGGTCATAGGATTACCATTGTTACCCGTAGAACCAAATATCTGCTGAGAAAAGCTGAGGAAAGACTTCATATTTTAGAAGGACTTAAAACTGCAGTGGAGAATATAGACGAAGTTATTGCCATCATCAAAGGCTCTGCAGATGTGAAAGAAGCAAAAGTTAAATTAATGGATCGTTTCTCTTTTTCCGATTTACAGGTGTCAGCTATTTTAGATATGAAGCTTCAAAAGCTTACGGGATTGGAGATCGAAAAGTTAGTTGAGGAGTATAAAGAGACTTTAAAGAATATTGAATATTATAAATCAATTTTGAATAATCATCAAATTCTTATGGGAATTATTAAGGATGAGTTGCTGGAGATTAAGGATAAGTATGCGGATAAGCGAAGAACTGAGATCGTTTACGACCATAATGAATTCAGTATAGAGGATCTTATACCTGACACAGAAATGGTTGTTACTATTACTAATCAGGGCTATATAAAACGAACACCCCTAAGCTTTTTCTCCTCACAAAAAAGAGGTGGTAAAGGTAAATCCGCCACATTGAGCAAGGGGGAAGACTTCATAGAAACCCTTATAGTCACCTCAAACCATTCTAAACTGCTCTTTTTCACCAATCAGGGTAAGATCCATTTCTTAAAGGTCTATGAGCTGCCTGAATCAGCACCTGGCACAAGGGGTAGACATATCTCCAATCTTCTTTCATTTTCTCAGGGGGAATATATAGCGTCAGTTGTCACCCTTTCGGATAATGACCATGATAAATACATTTTTATGTGTACAAAGTTTGGTATTGTAAAAAAGACAGCCGTAGAGGAATTTAAAAGTGGTAGAAGCGGTATTGTGGCGATGAAATTAAGGGAGAATGATGAACTTGTATCTACTGTTATTACCACTGACAATGATAACATTACCATTGCCACCAGGAATGGCAAAACGATACAGTTTGAATCAAAAGAAGTAAGAGATATGGGAAGAACTGCTACAGGTGTTAGAGGTATTACTCTGGAAGAGGATGATTATGTGGTATCTATGGAGGTTCTCACCGGTGCGCCGTTTATTCTGACAGTCACAACTAATGGGTATGGTAAATGCTCCCTTGTTTCCGATTATAGAATTCAGTCAAGGGGTGGTAAAGGCCTTAAGTTATCAAAGGTAACACCTAAGACGGGCCCAATTGTTGGTGCCAAGCAGGTGAAGATCGAAGATGATGTAATGCTAATGAGTAAAACTGGAAAGATAATAAGGATTGCTGTCTCAGATATACCTGTTTTAGGCAGGGATACTCAGGGTGTTAAGCTTATGAGTGTTGCAGATGATGAGATAGTGTCATTTGCCATAATAAAGGAGGAATAAAATGGCTATAGTGATGGATGGAAAAAAATTGTCTGAAAAGATAAGGGGAAGTCTTAAAGAGAAGGTTTCTGCATATAAAGAAAAGTATGGCAAAGTTCCTGGCATAGCAGTTATTTTAGTTGGAAATGATCCAGCAAGTACCGTATATGTTAATATGAAAGAAAAGGCCTGCATTGAAGCTGGATATAAATCTGTGGTGGAAAGGATCCCTGAATCCTCATCAACGGAAGATCTTTTAAGACTGGTGGAAAAATATAATTCTGATAGCACAATACATGGTATTCTTGTGCAATTACCTCTTCCTAAGCAGATAGACGAAAAAAGGATTTTATACTCAATTGATCCCGCCAAAGATGTGGATGGATTTCACCCTTACAATGTTGGTTTGATGCATATCGGTGAAGACACACTTTTCCCCTGTACACCCTATGGCGTCATGAAATTCTTTGAGGAGTACAACATAGATCTAACTGGTAAAAATGCTGTTGTTTTAGGTAGAAGTAATATTGTCGGAAAGCCGATGTCAGCCCTTTTGTTAAAAGCTAATGCTACTGTGACCATTTGCCATTCTAAGACAAAAAACCTTCACGAAATCTGTCGTGCCGCTGATATCCTTATTGCTGCAATTGGTAAGCCTAATTTCGTGACAAAAGATTTCGTAAAAGAGGGAGCCGTCGTAATAGATGTGGGGATAAACCGTTTCGAGGGGAAACTGGTGGGGGATGTTAAGTATGATGAAGTGGAAAAGTTAGCATCTCATATCACACCGGTACCTGGTGGTGTGGGGCCTATGACTATAACTATGTTGATGTATAATACCATGAAGGCTTTTGAAAAAAGTATTTAAGATAAACTATTAAAATGGATACTATTGTTGCTCCAATTACACCACTTATAAACTCTGCCATTATAGTTGTCAGGATCTCTGGGGATGATGCACTAAAATCGCTTCAACTTTTTGATATTACAAATTTAGAACATAGAAGGGTTTATAATGCAACTTACAAAGGATCTGAACTCAGGGATGATGTAATACTGACTTTTTTCAAAGCTCCACATTCTTACACCGGTGAGGATTTGCTGGAGGTATCTTTTCATGGTAATCCACTTATCGTGTCATCCTTTATTTCAGACTGCTATAAGTTAGGTTTTCGTTTTGCTGAACCGGGTGAATTTACCAAAAGAAGATTTTTAAATGGTAAAATAGATCTTTCCCAGGCGGAATCTATTCTGGATCTTATCAGCTCAAAATCAAAGTATTCTGTTCAATTTTCCTACAATACATTAACCGGTGCATTGAAAAAGAAAGTTGATTCAATTATATCAAAAATGGTAGATATCGGATCTGTTATAGAAGCATTTATAGAGTTTCCAGATGAAGAACTGGACCAGTCTTCTTTTGATAATCTTTATAAAGAGATTGACTTTATCTCTAATGAAGTTTCAACACTTATATCAAATTATAATACCATACAACATTATAAAACAGGTTTTTCTGTGGTTATAGCTGGTAAGCCAAATGTAGGTAAATCGTCGCTACTCAATTTTTTGCTTTCTCAGGAGAGATCTATCGTTTCAGATATCCCTGGTACTACAAGGGACTACATACTGGAATATGCAAATTTAGGTGGGATTCCGATTAAGCTTATCGATACAGCCGGTGTCAGAATTTCCAGCGATACTATAGAAAAGCTTGGTATTGACAGATCTCTTGAGATGATACAACATGCCGATCTGGTGATAGTTTTACTTGATGCTTCTTCATTTGATGATGAAGATCGATATATTCTGGACATAACAAAGTATAAAACGAGACTTGTATTTGTCAATAAAGTGGATCTAATTAATAAGTTTGATATCAGTCACGACCTTGCTTTTTCTTTGAAATATTCCATAGACGTGGAGAAGATTGTTCCACAAATTACCCAAAAGTTGTCGTTGTCTGATTCTGATGCGGCTTACACATCGGTATTAATCAATGATAGGCATCTTAAACTTTTCAAAGATTTCTTATACTGTCTGAATGCACTTGTAAATGCGTTAACGTCTCTGGATCTTGACGTAGCAGCGTTTGAATTACAACAGTCTTTGAATATTCTATATGAAATAACCGGTGAAAGGTATACGGATAATATTTTAAATAATATTTTTGAAAAATTCTGTATCGGAAAATAGGTTGAGGTTTTTATGATTCAATATGCTAATAATTATGATGTAATTGTTGTGGGTGCTGGCCATGCTGGTATAGAGGCCGCTTTAGCATCAGCCAGGATGGGTGCTAAGACACTGTTACTTACTATATACATAGAGACAATTGCCCAGATGAGCTGCAATCCTGCCATTGGGGGCCTTGCTAAGGGATGTTTGGTAAAAGATATCGACGCCCTTGGGGGTGAGATGGCAAAATGTATTGATGCAACAGGTATTCAATTCAGGATTTTAAACAGAAAAAAGGGGCCTGCTGTCCGCAGCTCCAGAGCACAGGCTGATAAAAAACTTTACCGTCAATATATGACGAATAAATTGCTTACTGAGCCTAATTTAGACGTAAAACAGGCGGTTGTTACCGATATACTTGTAAAAGATGGTGCAGTATTTGGTGTGGAATGTGATACAGGGTATATTTTTAAATGTAGATCCTTAATCCTCACCACTGGTACATTTCTTAATGGTCTTATTCATATTGGTGATAAGAGGTATCCAGCCGGCAGGGCTAATGAATTTCCTTCTACCCATCTTGCGGAATCTTTAAAACGACTCGGATTTGATGTTCAGCGATTAAAGACTGGTACCCCTGCCAGATTACATGCTGATACTATCAATTTTAATCTACTTGAGGAACAAAAAGGTGATAACCCACCGGAGCCTTTTTCTTTTGAAACTGAATCAATACCCCTTCCTCAGGTATCTTGTTTTATAGCTTATACTAATGAGTATACGCATCAGATAATCCGGGATAACATGCATCGTTCTCCTTTATATTCCGGAGTAATACAGGGGATTGGCCCCAGATACTGCCCTTCCATTGAGGATAAGGTGAAAAAGTTTCCGGATAAAAATAGACACCAGATCTTTCTCGAGCCGGAAGGTTTAGATACGAAGGAGATCTATGCAAACGGCTTTTCTTCGTCTTTGCCGATTGATGTGCAGATTGCTATGTATCGATCCCTTGTGGGGCTTGAAAGGGTGGAGTTTATAAGGCCTGCCTATGCTATTGAATATGATTTTGTACAACCATATGAGCTTTTCCATACATTAGAGACAAAGAAGATAAAAGGTTTATTCTTTGCTGGACAGATAAATGGCACCACTGGGTACGAGGAGGCTGCAGCTCAGGGTATAATCGCAGGTATCAACGCAGTGCTTTCTATAGACAACAAGCAATTTGTATTAGGGCGGGATGAAAGTTTTATCGGTGTTATGATCGATGATTTAGTGATGAAGGGTGTGGATGAGCCTTATCGGATGTTCCACTCAAGAGCTGAGTATCGTTTGCTGCTGAGGGAGGATAATGCGGAGTATCGTTTGTTGGATAAAGGTTTTGCTTTGGGGATTGTTCCTAAATCAAGATATGAAAGGTTTATACAGGAAAAGGCACTTTTAGAGGATTGTTTAGGTGTATTGTCATATACAAAAGTCCCCTACAATAGCAAAAATAAAGATAAGTTTGCCAGCTTGGGGGTAAATATTGAAGGTAGTACTTCTCTTATCGAACTTTTGAAGAGACCTGAGGTGCAAATTTCAGACCTATTAGAATTCTTACCTAATACCTATTCTAATCGTGTACTTAATCAGGCGGAAATTTCTGTTAAATACGAAGGGTATATTAAGAAGCAAAAAGAGGAAGCGATTAGACTGCAGAAGATAGAGGGCGTAAAGATACCTGATAATATAGATTATTCAAAAATTGTAGGTCTTAGAAGGGAATATATAGAAAAACTTAACAAATTTAACCCAAAAACTCTCGGTCAGGCTTTGAGGATAAAAGGGATGACACCTGCTGCTGTTTCTCTGATTCATGTATATATAAAAGGTCTTAAACGAGATGATTGATAATTATATTACATTGACAGATTTGCAGGCAGAAAAATTGGATCTTTTTTATAACCTTCATTTAAATGCCACTTTTAATCTTACTTCAATTAAAGACCGTGAGCAGTTTTATATAAAACATCTTTTAGACAGTATCTTTTTTTTTAAAAAACACTCACCCCCATTCAATACGCTGTGTGACATCGGTTCTGGTGGAGGGTTTCCTGGTGTTGTTATTGCGATCTTTTATCCCGATGCTGAAATCTTCCTCTGCGAAAGTATTAGGAAAAAAGCTGAATTTTTAAAATTTGCAGCTCGTGAACTATCCCTGGATAATATCATTGTTTTAAACAATAGAATAGAGGATCTTAAAACGTATAAATTTGATTTTTTTACGGCAAGAGGTGTTGCAAAACTCCTTGATATTCTTAAAAAAAGTTGGAATGTTTCACATGAAACATCTTCGTGGTTAATGTATAAAGGTGAAAATCTTCCGGAAGAATTAAAGGTGGCAGATCAGTTTATAAAAAAGCACTATCTGGAGGTAGAATATGAAAGGATTGAGGATCCTTTTTGTCGGAGTTATTGTTTTATTAGGCGTTGTGGTTAGCTATGGAGAGGATATAACTATTGCAATTAAGGGAGACCTCTTTGACCCCATAACAAAAGGTGTGATCCAACTTATGGAGCAGAGGGGATATAAGTATGAAATGTTGGAAAATGTAGAAGGGAAAAAGTATTCTGTGGATATTGGAGAAAAATTAATAAAAGTCGATGATAAGGTGGTATTTTTGAAATATAGATACGAGGAAATACTTAAAAGTGTTCTGGATGAAAAAAAAGAGAATTGGGGAAAAGTGTGTTTTGTGGTAAAAGATGGAATAGAAGCAAATTTATTCGATACCTTAGAAAAGAGTGGTGTGCGTAAAATAGTAAGCTATAGAAGCCCAAAAGATTTAAGAAATATTCTTGCTGAAATGAGTAAAGATAAAAAGATAGAAAAAATTTATTATATTGCGATTGGTGAGGATAAGAATGTGTTAAATGAAGTAATCCTACCTGTTAAATTTATAAAAGATTACAGCAAACTTAATATTATGATATTGACTAAAAAAATATGCGATGAGCTTGCAAATATAGATATAGTTCAAGGGCTTAAAAATACAGAGATATATAGCTTTTTAAGTTGTGTAAATCCACAGGAGAAGATACTAAATCTTTCAGAAAAACTTGATGGTAACGTATCATCTGCTATAATATCTTATGAAATTATGAATGTAGTTGATAGGGAGATTTTTAAAAAAGATGTGGATGATTGGTTCATCTTCAATAGTTATCAGATAAACGGAAGTTATAATCTTGAATTGAAAGGGTATATGGTTTTAAGTAATGAATACCGTGCTGTTGATCTTGTTAAGCAAATTGATCTGAAATAGGTGAGAATATGAAAAGAGAAGATGTAAAAGAGTTCAATGGAGAGAATGGAAAGCCTGCATATATAATATTTAAAGGTAAGGTATATGACGTAACGGAGAGTCGTCTTTGGAAAAATGGAAAACATATGGGTAGACATAAAGCTGGTGGAGACATGACTGATTTTATCAGTATGGCGCCCCATGATGAAAAGGTATTGGATAAAGTAAAATATGTCTGTGATATTGAGGAAGATATACCCAAGGAAGATCCCAAAGAAAAGTGGCGTAATTTGTATAGAAGATACCACCCTCACCCAATATTTATACATTTTCCGATGGGTGTGCTGTACTTTGGTGTATTTATGTTATTTCTGTTTCTGATTTTCAAAATAAGTGAGTTTGAAAGGACAGCTTATTACGCATTGCTTTTTGGCGGTACATCTGTGTTTCCCGCAGTTATTACGGGGCTAATGAGCTGGTATATAAATTATGACAGAACGTTAACGGAGATATTTAAAAACAAAATCATTTATTCTTCTTTTCTAATATTACTAGTTATAAATGCCGTTGTGGCGAGGGTTTTATCGGGAAACCAGGAAGAGGGGAACTTGTGGTTTTATATATATGCAATTTCATATCTTCTGGCAATACCTGTGATGACATTTGTGGCATACAACGGTGGGAGGATCACATGGCCGGATTAAACGATATGAACAAGCAGGAGAAGATAAAAGCAATTGAGGAGATGATTCAGATAGTATTGCTGAGAATTCCAAAAGAGATTGAGGCAATGCATTTTTATATCAAGGCAGCTGAAAAATCCACAACTGATGAGGCGAAAAATCTCTTTATCGCTCTTGCCCAACAGGAAAAAGGGCATGAGGCGGAGTTAAGAAGGATTTTGAATGATTTAAAACAGCAGCTTATGGAATTGAAAAATGGATGAAAGAAATATTTAAATGGATAAAATATAGGTTGAAATAAAAAGGATAGATATGGAAAAAATGAGTGATTATTTTATTTCCCAAAGTAGAAAAGAGTCTTACGAATTGATAAAGAAGTATATCGATAATTCTGTTCCAATTATAGTACTTACTGGGGAATCAGGTGTAGGGAAATCGCGTTTCATAAGGCAGATAGATAATTTCATAGGAGATATTAGGCCTATTATTTTAGATAGTTTTCTTGAAAATACCGAGCAACTTTTAAGGAACATCCTAAAAGATTTGGGTGTGGATAGAAGAGGAAATAAAAAAGAGATGATGGACGAGGTTGCTCAAATTGCTGTTGATCTGAAAGCTGAGGGTAAGAAATTGGTGATAATAATTGATGATATATCCGGTATTACGGAGGATATAATAGGGGAGATTATTAGGCTGTTTGATTACGAGTTTGAAGGGAATAAGGTTTTGACCCTGATTATGGTTACTAACAATCAGGATTTTTCATTATATAGAGAATGGGTTTCCACATATTTTAAATATTTAAATCAGGCGATATGTTATTTGAATCCTCTTACGAAGAACGAAACTATTCAGTATTTCAAGTACGTATGTGATAAAAACGGTCTGGATCTGGAGGAGTTTAAAGATGAGGATTATCACACCGTTTATGAATATACGGAAGGGATCCCTGATAGGATCTCAAAGATTGCTGAGCTTTTGAAATCATTTGGAATTACAGGGAAGATTACAATCAAAGATGTCCATTCGATAGTTAAATCTGCCAATATTGTTAAAGAGAAAAAAAAGAGAAATATAAAAACAAAACCTTCATATTTATTAGTGGCCGTGTTATTGGCGGTCATTGGTGGGGCAGTTTTCTATATTTCAGGAAAAGAGTCAAAAAAGATTAAAGATATAAAAGTAATATCTGATAATAAAAGCCAATCACTGGAAATAACTGATAATAAACATGATAAAAAAGATATTTTGAAGAAAATAGATCAGGATTTGGCATCAGTTGACGAAAAAAAATTGGCATCAAAAGGTAACTCTGAAGCAAAAAAATCAGAAGTGGAAAAGAAAAATTGCGTAATATTAAAAGCTAATTTAAAGCTCAGAATAGAACCGGATAAACATGCAGAATATTTAATGGTTATCCCTAAAGGTACTAATCTTGTAATATTGGAAAAGTATGATGGTTGGGTAAAAGTAAACTATAAGAAAAAGGTTGGATGGATTAAAGGGGAACAAGCTTATATAAAGGACGTTGAATGTCAAAAATGATTTTTTATGGGAAAAATCCATTTTTTGAAGCTTTAAACGGTGAGAAAATAATAAAGGCATACATAAGAAACGACGATAGAATTAAAGATCTACTAATTCAAAAAAAAATACCATTTGAAGAGCTTCCGTCGGATAAGCATAAAGAAAGGTTTGGTAAAGATGCTCAGGGGTATGCGTTTGAATTTGAAGTAGAGTATTATGAAATTGATGAAATTGGACTGAATGCAGGGAACGTCTGTATTTTAGATCATATACAGGATCCACAGAATTTTGGGGCGATCATCAGGGCGGGGCACTGTTTTGGGGTGAAGAATTATATAATTGCAAAGGATAATCAATCACCTGTTACACCAGCAGTTGTAAAAAGTAGTGCCGGGTCTGCTATTTATAGTAGGTTTTATAAGGTGGTGAATATAAATAGATCAATTGAGGAGTTGAAAAAGAAGGGGTATTGGGTTTATGCGGCAGATATGAATGGTGAAGTGAACTTGGTAGATATAACCCCCAATGAACCATATGCAGTAATAATAGGTTCTGAGGGGGAAGGGATCAGAAAAAATGTGTTGAAAAAAGCTGATGTAGTTTTTAGGATACCTATGAAAGGAATGATTGATTCTCTTAATGCTTCACAGTCAGCTGCGATATCATTCTACCATTTCTACATAAATTCTAAAATGTAAAAATTTTGTAACCTTTTTTATTTTGGATAGTTATACAAATAAACAAGCCAAAAGGAGGCAGAAATGAAAAGAATAGTTGCAGTGTTGGCGGTATTAGTTTTCGTAGCTTCATCTATCAGTTTGTTTGCAAAAGGTAATGGATCAGGAATGAAGATTGGATCTGGTAAAGGGATGGGTGGCTACAAGAAGAGCTACAGCGGAGAGAGTACGCAGAATGGTTTTAAGACAGGGGATAGGGCACTGGATGGTACAGGAAAAGGTTATGGAGACGGAACAAAACCTCAGCCGAAAGATGGGACTGGCTTTGGTGCCACTGCTAAGTAAATGATGGGGGGATCTGCCCCCTATCTTAGATGACATGAACAGTTTTAAAGAATTTTATAATTCGACGAAAAAAGGTTTTTATCAATACATCCTATCAAAAATTAACGATTCAGATACTGCAAATGATATAGTTCAGGAAAGCTATCTAAAGCTATATACACATTACAGTAATAGATATAATGTTGAGCTATTATACACAATAGGGAAAAATCTTGTGATAGATGAATATAATAGGAAAAAAGATCACCTTGATACATCAGAAGTGGAGTTGAGCTACAGCGAAGATAAAACAGCGGAATTGGATCTGGAAAGAGTATTGAGTCATATGGATGATGAAGAAAAACAGCTTTTTTTTATGAGTGTGGTGGATGGACTGAAATATGAAGAGATAAGCAAGATGACAGGTTTATCAGTGGCTAATATCAAGATTAAAATATATAGGGCAAGGAAAAAGATTAAAGAGATATTATCTGGAGGTGGATTATGAAAGAGATTTTGATAAGTCAATTTATTGATGATGAGCTAAGCCTTATTGAAAAAAAAGAGTTTGTAATAAATGTGAAAGAGGATGAACATTTTTTTAATGAAACGATAGATATGATAGACAGTGAGATGATGATCAGAAAAAAGATAGGTAAGAAGGCGGAAAATTTTAAAGAAGTTGAATATAAAAAAAGTGG
The DNA here is from genome assembly GCA_002878065.1 of Calditerrivibrio nitroreducens. GTDB lineage: Bacteria > Chrysiogenota > Deferribacteres > Deferribacterales > Calditerrivibrionaceae > Calditerrivibrio > Calditerrivibrio nitroreducens_A. The sequence goes on along the minus strand of PNIN01000022.1, from coordinate 6,007 downwards.
TAATTTAAAAAAGATATTGTTGTTTGCGGCAATGATAATGATTGGGATTGTGTTTGTTATTAAATCTATAAATTTCGTTAAAAATGAGGGGAATATTCATCAGACGAAATCGATTGATAAAAAGGAATACAGATTTGTAATTTATGAAGAGAATGTGGGTAACGTAGAATTGGCTGGCAGCTTTACCAATTGGGAAAAAATACCATTAAAGAGGGTAGGGGAAACCAATTATTGGGAAATTGTAATTGAGATACCAAAAGGGGAACATAGATACGCTTTTATAATAAATGGCAAAATTGTGGCTGACCCTACAGCGTTGATGGTGGAGCAGGATGATTTTGGACATATTAACTCTATTCTGGAGGTTTAGAATACGGTATCTGATTGTAGTTTTGATTTCAATTATGTATGGTTGTGCGGCACATGAAATAGAATTTAAGGGTGATAAGATGATCTTTAGCGTTAAAAATGACAGAGAAACATATTTTCACTACAGTGTGGATAATTTCAAGCCTCATAAAATGGAAAAGGACGATGGATATTGGACAATTGTTGTAGATAAAAAGGATGAGTTCAAATTTTTCTATACGGATGATAGAGGTGTAAAATCTGTAGATTGTGTAGAAGTGGAGAATGATGATTTTGGAAATATAAATTGTATTTTTAAAATGTAACCATTTTTAAGGTACAACGTTATATGGTTAGATAGAGGCGATTTATGAAAAAGATATATTTGATAGTATGTTTGGTAATTTTAAGTGTAGCATCATATGCTGCTGTGACTGAAGAAGATCTGATGAGTACCACACCAAATCAGGTAAGAGAACAACTGCAGCAGAACATCAGGATGGGAATGAAAAACAGTGAGTTGCTGAATGTGTATGGAATGCTTATGCAGAGTAGATACAGTAATCAGGAGAAGAATCAGATATTAAGCCAGATGAGGGAGGCATTTCAAAAAGGAGCTACACAGGAAGCAATTGCAAACAAAGTTGGTGAAGGGTTGGCGAAAAATGTATCAGCAGACCAGATGGTAAAAGCATTAAACAATGTGGGAAACCGATACTCATTTGCAAAACTGATAGCGGAAAGGATCACACAAGAGGAAAAGGTTAAAAACCGAATTATGAGCAATATTGCTGAAGCATTGACTGCCGGGATGCATGAAAAGGATGTGGAGTCTCTTATGTCGAGGGATAGGGTGAGAAAAGATAAAGAGTTGGCAGCAGAAGTCAGTGAAATGGCAAGAGATATGGTGAGGGCGAGGATAAATTCACAGGATGTTGCAAAAACTATAGGTGTAGGCATAGAAAAGGGGTATTCGGCAAAAGAAATGGCTGAAATAAGAGCTATGTTTAGAAATAACTTACGAAATATGAATGCTAATGAGCTGGCAATGAATATGAAATATGGTTTTGAAAAAGGTTATAAAGGTGGTCAGATGGCTGGTAGTATGTCAGGCACCGGGAATGGTGGAAGTGGTGGTGGATCTGGTGCTGGTTCTAGTGGTGCAGGTGGTTCTGGCGGTTCAAGTGGCTCAGGTGGTGGACATGGCGGTGGAGGAAAAGGAAGATAGCAACGAGATATATTTGCCACCTTAAGGGTGGCATTTTTTATTTTATTAAAAAATAAATTTTTGACCAAAATCAATTCTTTTTTTAAATCTTTAGTCTATATTCTCATCAACAAGGAGGCGATATGGAAAGAGTAAATATAAATGAGAATATGACTATATTGGAATTAGTATCAAATTATCCGGAATCGATAGAAGTACTAATATCGAATGGATTTCCACAGTTTGAGGATAAAACCTATCTTGAATCAGTGGGAAAGTTTTTAAAATTTTCTACTGCTTTGAAAACTAAAGGATATGATATTGAAACTTATATAAAATTGATAGAAGAGAAGATTAGTTCTGACAAAAACTATAAGATGGCAACGAAAATTGAAGAAAATTTTGACATCAATATCGTTGGGCTTTTGCCATGTCCGGTGAGGGTACCATTGCAGGAGCAATTCACAACATTTATAGAAAAATTTGAAAAGGATAAAAAAATCAAAGTGAATTATAAGTTTGAGGCGGCTTCAATAGGGATTGATTATTTGAAGGAGAATATACTGTCGATAAATGATCCGGATAAATTGCCAGATATCTTTATAAGTGCAGGATTTGAGGCATTTTTTGATCAAAAATCTCTGGGGCTTTTTAAAGAGAAGAAGATTTTTGTGGATATTACAGATGATGAGGTTAATGAAAATTTCAGAGCGTTAAATATAAAAGATCCGCATGGGGACTATTCAATTATTTCACTTGTGGTGGCTGTATTTATGGTTAATAAAAAAGAATTGGGTGATCTTCCAGTTCCTAAAAGCTGGTCAGACCTCTTAAAACCTGAATATGCCCAAAGGGTGGCATTGCCGGTGGGTGATTTCGATCTGTTTAATGGAATTTTGTTGAATATATACAAAGATTTTGGTTACGAAGGGATTGAAAAGATAGCTAAAACGTTATTAAAATCTATGCACCCTTCACAAATGGTAAAAAATGCAAATATGAAAAATGCTGAAAAACCTGCAATAACAATTATGCCATACTTTTTTACAAAAATGGTCAGGGACGTAAGTAGTATGGAGGTCATCTGGCCGGAGGATGGGGCGATTGTGGCTCCTGTGTTTATGTTGGTAAAAAGGAGTAAGAGAGAGATACTTGAACCTATTGCCAGATTCATTGCCGGAAAGGAGATGGGTGAGATTCTCTCTCATAGAGGACTATTCCCGTCGCTGAATAAAGATGTTAAAAATATTGTGCCGGAAAATGCGAAGTTTAAGTGGCTTGGTTGGGATTTTATATATTCTTATGATGTGGGTGCTTTGATACATAAGTTGAATGAATTATTTGAAAAATCTGCTTCAGAGGTACAGCAATGAAATTTATAACTATTTCTGGGCCGCCATCATCGGGTAAAACATCTGTAATCCTGAAGGTGATAGAATCATATAAATTACAGAATCAGAGATGTGGAGTGGTGAAGTTTGATTGTTTGTTGACGGAAGACGATAAGCTTTATGAAACAAAGGGGATACCGGTAAAAAAAGGGTTATCCGGTGGGCTATGTCCGGATCATTACTTTGTGAGTAACGTGGAGGCTTGTGTAGAATGGGGAATAGAGTTGGGACTGGATCTTTTAATAAGTGAGAGTGCAGGATTGTGCAATAGATGTTCCCCACATATTAGAGGAGTAACAGCTGTGTGTGTGATTGATAATCTAAGTGGAGTCAATACTCCAAAGAAAATAGGTCCTATGCTTAAATTTGCAGATATTGTTGTTATAACAAAAGGTGACATCGTATCCCAGGCCGAACGGGAAGTGTTTGCTTCGAGGGTGAAGGTGGTCAATCCAAGGGCTGTGATTATGCATGTAAATGGTATTACCGGACAGGGAGCATTTGAACTCGCTACAGTATTAAACGACACAGAAGATATAGATACACTAAAAGGTAAGCAACTTAGATTTTCTATGCCAGCTGCCCTTTGTTCCTACTGTTTGGGGGAAACAAGAATCGGCGATGCTTATCAGATGGGAAATGTAAAAAAGATGGATTTTTAGGGGAGATGAATGAAAGATTTTTTAAGCTTGAGCATAGCAAATCTGCTTAATGAATATATATTTGTATACGATTTTTTAGATTCATACGATCTGAAATTGAAAGATGATGAGTTATCGAAAAGTTTCAGAGAATTTTTTGATTCCCTTGACGAGGATAAACTTGAAGAAAAAGGGTTAAGCATAGACCTGTTAAAAGAGCAGTTTGTAAACTTTATGAATGCTATGACTGCAGACGCTGATACTATTGAGGAATTGGAAAGTATTACCATCGTGGGTGGTGTAAATAAGTATGGTGAACCTGAAAATGTAGAATTAACCATCAGAAAAGGGGAAGTGATCTGTATCGTTGGCCCCACAGGGTCTGGGAAAAGTCGACTGCTTGCAGATATCGAATGGCTCGCACAAAAGGATACACCCACCAGAAGGCAAATTTTAATAAATGGAAAAGTGCCTGATAAAAAAAGAAGATTCTCTATTGATCATAAAATGGTGGCACAATTGTCACAGAATATGAATTTTGTTATGGATTTGACGGTAGAAGAGTTTGTTAGAATGCATGCAGAAAGTAGACTGATAGAAAATGCTGATGAGAAGGTCTCTGCCATTATAGATGAGGCAAATAAACTCGCGGGTGAACAGTTTCAGGCAAACACACCGGTTACTTCCCTCAGTGGTGGGCAGTCGAGGGCGTTGATGATTGCAGATACTGCGATATTAAGTAGATCTCCAATTATTTTGATTGATGAGATAGAGAATGCCGGGATAGATAGAAAAAAAGCATTGGAACTGCTCGTAAAAGAGGAAAAGATAGTTCTTATGGCCACTCATGACCCTATTCTGGCTCTAATGGGGGATAGAAGGCTTGTAATTAAGAATGGTGGGATCAGTAAGATAATAGAAGTCTCAGAAGAAGAGAGACAGCATCTGCCATACTTACAGGCTCTTGATGAAAAGCTTGTGAGTCTTAGAAATCAGATAAGAAATGGTGAAATACTAAACGAATAAATAGGAGGTTAATTATGCATCAGGGGTGCTCTGGAAGTTTTGAAAATGGACAACAGATTGTGGACAAGTTGAGGATGATGGGGTTTAGCAATCAGTACATGCCTATTCCATTTGAAATTGAATGTGAGTGTGGTGAAAAATTTATAATGGAAACGTTTGAATCAAAATGTCCCAAATGTAATATGGTGTATGGTGTGACGCCATGTCATGCTTTTGACGTAAAAAATATAATGCCAGCAGGTAAAGATTACTAAAGATTAGGTGAGGTGATCCCCACCACTTGAGAACAACTGTCCGATTATGAAAAAAGAGAAAAGAATAAAAAAAGATGCAAAAACGCTTAGAACATTTATAAAGATATATTGCAGGGAATATCATCTGAAAAATGGTATCCCAGAAGATGGGGATGGGCTATGTAGGGAATGTTTAGAGCTTTTACAATACGCATTAAAAAGGGATGAAAAGTGCCCGCTTGACCCAAAGCCTAAATGTAAGGATTGCAAGATACACTGCTACAAGCCTGAAATGAGGTTAAAAATCAAAGAGGTGATGAAATTTAGTGGTATCTATTTAATTAAAAGAGGTAGAATTGACTATATTTTTCATTACTTTTTTTAAAACATTTTTTATTTTTATAAAAATATATTTGACAAAGGAAATTTTTTTGGTAATATCAAATTAGGGTGTAAACCCTGTAATTTAACAATGAGGTGAAATGTTATGAGTAACACAGGAACAGTTAAGTGGTTCAACGACACTAAAGGGTATGGTTTTATCACCAGCTCTACCGGAGAGGATGTATTTGTACATTACTCTGCGATTACTATGGATGGGTTTAAAAGCCTAAAAGAGGGAGATAAGGTAAACTTTGATATCGTTAAAGGTCCAAAAGGTCCTCAAGCAGCTAACGTTACAAAAGCTTAATCCCCGGAGTATGAAGATGATGCCCGCCCGAAAGGCGGGCTTTTTTGTTTTAAGGTTAATTTTTTAGATTAATTAAACAAATAAAACGTCATTTATCAGATAATTACATTAATATGTTAAAATTATTTTTACAAAATCAAAAATAATCATTGACTTAAAACAAAATTGTGATACATTAATTCTTAGAGCAGAAAGCTCTTCAATTAATAACGAGGTGAAATGTTATGAGTAACACAGGAACAGTTAAGTGGTTTAACGACACAAAAGGTTATGGTTTTATTACCAGCACAACAGGAGAGGATGTATTCGTACACTACTCTGCAATTACTATGGGTGGGTTTAAAAGCCTGAAAGAGGGAGACAGAGTAAAATTTGATATCGTAAAAGGTCCAAAAGGTCCCCAAGCAGCTAACGTAAATATTGCTTAATTAAAATATACGATAGTATGACTTAATTAAAATATACGATAG
>PNIN01000056.1 GCA_002878065.1 Calditerrivibrio nitroreducens | reverse complement strand
ATATCAAAAAAAGTATACAATAAGATAGATCTATAGTAGACTAAATTTTAAGGGAGTAAAATTATGGATGTAATCACCGCTATAAAAACGAGAAGAAGCATCCGTTCTTTTTATGATAGACCTGTAGAGAAAGAGAAGATTGATGAATTATTAAAACTGGCGATGTGCGCTCCTTCCGCTGGGAATGAACAGCCATGGCATTTTATAGTTGTGGATGATGTAAAAGTGAAGAAAGATATTGCTGATATGCACCCATATGCCAAAATGCTTTATCAGGCACCTATTGGTCTAATTGTTTTAGGAGATGTTTCACTTGAAAAATATAAAGGTTATTGGGTGCAGGATTGCTCTGCAGCGATAATGAATATTCTTACAGCAGCGCCAGCATTGGATTTGCAAACTGTATGGTGCGGTATCTACCCAACCGAAGAAAGGGTCAGAGATTTTATGGAATATTTCAAACTACCACCAAATATAATACCCCTGGCCGTTATAGCGGTTGGGTATTCTGATAAAAAGGGGTTTGAAGTGGATAGATTCAAGCCCGAAAGGATTCATTACAACAGATTCTAAAAAAAATAGGGTGGACTGAACCACCCTGTATTGATAGTTCTAACTATTAGCCTTTTTCCAGTCCTCTAAAAATTTTTCTATACCTATATCTGTGAGTGGATGTTTCATCATCTGAATGAGTATAGAAAAGGGTAGGGTAGCTATATCGATATTATTCTTGATGGTTTCGATTACATGTTGTGGATGTCTTATACTTGCAGCTATCACTTCACAGTCAAACCCGTAAGATAAGATCATTTCCTGACAATTTTTAGCGAGCTCAAAACCGTTGTGTCCGATGTCATCAAGCCTGCCAACAAAAGGGCTAATATATCTTGCCCCTGATTTACATGCGAGCAGAGCCTGATTTAATGAAAAAATTAACGTCATATTAACATTCACATCTTTTTCTGTAAGTTTGCGGGTGGCCACAAGCCCTTCTGGAGTAAATGGTATCTTAACAACCACATGTTCACTTATGGAGGATAGTTCAAGCCCCTCTTTATACATCCCTTCAGCATCCAGCGAAATAACCTCGGCACTTACCGGAGCCTTCACAATTTCACAAATCTCTTTAACGAGCTTTTTAAAATCTTTTTTTTCTTTTGATACAAGGGTTGGATTTGTGGTTACTCCATCTATTATCCCCAGATCAACGGCTTTTTTTATTTCATCGATATTGGCAGTGTCAAGAAATATTTTCATACAATAATTACCCCTCAGATTTTATTTTTTCTATGAATTTTTGTCTACAATCTTCTGAACAAAAGTAGTAGATATTGTCATAGTACTTCACTTTGAAATTCGTTGTTCTTTCCACAAATGTCCCGCATGTTGGATCTTTTACCAGCTCCACAGGATTATTTGAAGGATCTGAAGATTTAGCTTCCACTTCAGAATTTTTATTACTTCTTGTAAAAAGCTTATAAGTTACATATGCCAGTATTATGAAAGTAAAAAATTTAATCATCTATTCCCCCTTTTGCGGTTATTATTTTTTGCAGGAACTATAAAAATTGTTTTAATATCTCCCGTACCGGAACTCTCTGTCTTTACCCCTTCAATATCGTTTACTATCTTATGGATATCTTTTCTTATAATTGTTATCATAGGGGGAAGTTTCTGAACTTTTCCAGTCTTTTTTACCGTTTCAGCTGCCGCTAAAGCTTTTTCAGCTAAGTGTTTTGTAACTCTTTCTCGATAACCCTCCACATCAACAACTATTTCCACCTCAGGGTAATTTTCAATATTTATCAGTCTATCCACCAATTCTTGAAGCGCATTAAGAGTTTGGGCAAATTTACCCACAAGTAGCTTTGAGTCCGGTGATATTATGTTGAATATATATTTGGGTTTATCTTCTATTATTTCAACTTGAAATTCTGAAAACCCTGATTTCTCAAGAATTTCATGAAGGATCACTTTTGTCCTTCTCTTTACATACTCAAATTCATCAAATTTTATCATTACTTTTGATTGTTTTTTTCCAAAACCCAGGATACCTTTTGATCCCTGCTCAATCACTTCATAAGTGATAAATTCTCTTGGAATTTTATTTTCATTGAGAAACTTAGAAATCCCTTCATCTATATCGTAACATTCTATCTCATAATACTTCATATTTAAACCTCATGTAAGCTTTTTATTAATATAGTACTGTTGAATAATAGAAAGAATATTGTTTGTAAGCCAATAAATTACAAGACCAGAAGGGAAGTTGAGAAATAGAAATGTAAATATCACAGGCATCATCAGAAATATCTTCTGTTGCATTGGATCCATTGTGGATGGGGTCATCTTCTGTTGGATAAACATCGTAATACCCATTATAATAGGGGTTATATAATATGGATCCTTATCAGATAGATCTGTAATCCAGAATATAAAAGGTGAACCTTTCAATTCCACAGATACCAGAAGTGCTTTATAGAGTGCGAAAAATATAGGTATTTGAATTATCATAGGTAAACAGCCCCCCATAGGATTCACGCCATGTTTCCTATAAAGCTCCATCATTGCAGTATTCATCTTTTGGGGGTCATTCTTGAATTTTTCTTTTATTTCCATTAACTTAGGCTGAATCTGTTGCATCTTCTTCATAGATGTCATACTTTTTATTGTAAGAGGGTAGGTTAGAAGCTTGACTATAATTGTAAGAATGATTATAGCCACACCGTAGTTTTTAGTAAAACTATAGATAAAAAGCATAAATTTTAGCATGGGTACCGCAAGAAATTTAAACCAGCCAAAATCTATACTATTCTCCAATCCAAGGTTGAAACTTTTTAAAAGATCATACTCCTTAGGCCCCACGTATATATTAAATTTAGTATCGGAGGTGGATTTGGGATTCAAAATAATCTGTTTTACACCTTTTACAATGGCGCTTTCACCCATTTTTTCTATTTTGCCCAATTCAAGATTACCATCAATTGCAGCAAAAAGATAATACTTTGTAGTATAACCTATCCATTTGGGAGCATCAAGCTTGACAGTATCCTTGACCTTTCCTGGAGCTACCTCTTCCCTCTTTTCCCCATTATAAATTATTGGGCCTTCAAATATGTAACTGCTTTTTTCGAAACCTTCCCCAAAACCTGGGCCGATATCTATACTACCATCAAGTTTAATAGTCTGATCAGAATTGTTTGAAACCTTTAAATTTAGATCTATTAGATAACCTTCTTTCCCTATAGTATAAGTTTTAGTTATCCCTATATTATTTTGAAGAGCAGAAAAAATTACAATCTTTTTACCATCAATCTCTTTTATCTCCATGCTATAATTATCACCATATCCATCCAAGACCTTCATGTAGTTATCATTATCATTTTTAAATGTAACAATCGGCAGTTTTTTATCAAGATATTTTACCACTGAAACCTTGTTTATATTTCCTGAATGCTTATCAAAATAGATTTCCACAAAACCGTTTGATACTTTTTCAACTTCAATAGATTTACTTTTTGTCGTAATATTTGATATTGTCTTCACTTCAGATTTAGAAGCAACATTGTCTTTCTCTTTAGATAATGTGGCAGCGTTATCCTGAGCCACAGGCATTGGTGCTGGTGCGAAGAAAAATTGATATGCAAGTAAGATTATTATACTTATCGCCACAGCTAATACTGTTCTTTTGTCCATTAAGATATCCTCCGATATGTGATATTATTTAACATGGTCGATGCCACCTTTATTAAAAGGGTTGCACCTTAGTATACGCCAGATGGATAATAAAATCCCTTTGAAAACCCCTTTTTTCTCTATAGCTTCCTTTGCATAGGCAGAACAAGACGGATAAAATCTGCAATTATTGCCCAAGAATGGGGATATAGCTATCTGATAAAAATTAATCATCTCTATCATTAATTTTTTTAACATTTTGTGTAATATCATCCAACAATTCCCAATATGTGGCCTTCAAAGAAGAAGGTAGGGCAAGAATGACTAAATCAAGATTTTTAAAAATCTCTTTGTTAGTCCTGTATATATGCCTTAACCTTCTCTTTATGAGGTTTCTATCAGCTGAATTTTTACTAACTTTTTTACCAACTACTAAACCGACTCTACCTGAACCTTTGATATAAAATATGCAACAGTATCTAAAATATATCTTTTTACCTTTTTTAAATAGGTATTTAAACTCAAGTTGTTTCCTTAATCTTACCTCTTTAGGGAAACGCTCATTTTTTTCTACAGTGCCAATCTTTTCCTACCTTTAGCTCTTCTTCTTTTTAAAACATTCCTTCCACCTTTTGTGGATTTCCTCGCTCTGAATCCATGATCTCTAATTTTTTTTAACTTTGTAAGTTTTTTTAATGTTCTCATCTGTGCCATAACATTCCTCCATTTCCTGTTTTTTGTTTAACGGGTTATTATATTTAAATAATAGACAATGTCAAGTAAAACTGGGCAATACGACATCATTGAAGTAAACTTTTATAAATGAGATATGCTGTAAGAGCATAGTTATCACTTCTGTTGTAAGTTTTTATTACATCATAATTTTTATATGTTAACCAAAGCTCAAAGTCATTCTCATTCTCAAATTTTCTAACTGTGGCTTTTCTGTTTTTTGATTGGAGGTATCCTAATTTTTCTAAATCAATGATTTGGGATTGATTAAGATATGGTAGAAATAAATTTATATCTTCAGGCCTAATCTGCTCAGCAACTATATCTTTATAGATCCAGCCGTTGAGTTTTAGATAGTTTGCTATACTTGCGAAAACATCCTGCCAATCATTCACAAGATCCACTCGACAATCGCTGTTATAATCAATACCGTAATTCAATATACTTGATGGCATAAACTGAGGCAGACCAATGGCACCAGCGTAAGAGCCCTTTAATGTATTGTTGTCATAGGTTTTGTCCAAATATCTCAGTAAAATATAACTTATTAGCTCTTTCGTAAAAAATGAGCTTCTGGGAGGATACCCTCTGGCAAGAGTAAATAACGCATCCCCCACATTATGTACCGGTTTATATTTACCAAAATTTGATTCTATAGCCACCAGAGCCACTATTATCTCTTTATCAACGTTAAACTCTTTTTCTATTTTATTTAAAAGATCTTTATGTTCCTCAAAAAACAGTTTGGCATCGGATAATCGTTTTTCGGTGATAAAGATTTTTTTGTATCTTCCCCATATTAAAGCTTCCTTCGGGGTAGTAATTTTTTCAATGGTTGCATTATCGATTTTTAAAGATAATAGTATCGATTTACTGAATTCTTCCGGAACGTTGTGCCTGGATTTTAAAACTTTAGTAATATTATCGATATACTCTAAATATGATAGATCATCTATTAAGTTAGTCTGGTTATTACTGGCGTATAAGATATTAAAAAAAACTAATAATATTAACAATATCCTCAACATAAATTATCCCTATATTTGATTTTTAAAGATTAGATTTTTTCAATCACAATCTGGTTCCTTCCAAATTGTTTTGCTTTGTATAATGCTTCATCTGCTCTTTCGAGCATTTTAAAATGTTCATCCATTTCAGTTGGTATTCCATATACACCACCAATACTTACAGTGACATAAGGTGAAATGGTAGATGCTTTATGCTCTAATCTTAGATTAGATATATTGCTTTTAATTCTACCAGCGATCATTAAAGCATCATCATAAGATGTTTCTGGTATAACACAGGCAAATTCTTCTCCACCAAATCTCGCCACCAGATCATAAGGTCTTTTTAGAGAATCTTTTATCGCACAAGCAATAGATTTCAAACAATCATCTCCCGCAAGATGACCGTAGGTATCATTATACAATTTAAAATAGTCTATATCAATCACAAATATAGATAGATACATTTTTTTTCTCAATGATATTTTATACCATTTTTCTAAATATTCATTAAATCTTCTCTTGTTGGCAATTCCTGTAAGACCATCTATCATTGCAAGGTTTTTTAAATAATCCCTCTGCTTTTTCAGCTCAATATGAGTAGCTACTCTTGCTTTTAAAATTGCACCTATAATCGGTTTGGTGATATAATCAACTGCACCAGCCTCAAGACCTTTAACCTCTTGTTCTACGGAATCGAGTGCTGTAATGAAAATAACCGGAATTTCTCTTGTTAATAGATCTGATTTGAGTTTTGTTAAAACTTCATATCCATCCATATCCGGCATTACAACATCCAGTAATATTAGATCGGGAGAGATTTCATAAACTTTTTTTATTCCACTAACCCCGTTTGTACTGAAAAAAATTTCGTAATCATCTTTTAAAACTCCATTAATCAGTTGTATGTTGGAAACGGAATCATCAATAATTAAAATTTTACCTTTATGTTCATTATTACTATTCATAAAAGACCCTTTTTCTTAAGTTCATCTAATATCATGAAAGCTTCTGTAAAATTTAGATTTGAAATAGCTAAACCCAGCTGATTTGTCAAAAGACCATCCACCGAGGATAAGCCATATTTCATATCTTCATATTTCTCAATTGCTTTTAAATTATTATCCAAAAGTAATTTTGTTAATTCCTCAATATCATCTTTTGAGATTTTTTTAAAAGATACGATCTCTTTTCTCGAACCTTCCAACGTTTCTTTATAACTATTCAATATGTCTATTTGATCAAAAAATTTATCAAATAGATTTTTGATCATTTTAGGTTCTGTTTTTGCTTTGAGCAGTTTATCTATTTCCACAAGATTTTTATGTATATCCACAAGACTGACATTGCCGGATGCCCCTTTATGTTTGTGGATAATCTTTTGTAACTTTTCTATTTCATTTTCTTGTATACACTGTTTGATGATTGGAATATCACGATTTATTTCTTCGACAAATAGATTGACAAGAAATTTTATATTCTCTGGATCACTTCCCCTCATCTTCAAATCCTGGAAATCTAAAAATGGAATCTCTGAAACAGAATCTGTCTTTGGTTCATTTGAAAAGGTATATTTTAATTTAACCCACTTTGAAATAGTTTTAAAAAGCTCATTCATGGAAACAGGTTTGGTGAGATGATCATTCATCCCTGCTTCAATTGATTTATCAGCATCAGCTTTAAAAGCATGTGCACTTACGGCAATGATAGGTATGTCAACATAATCGGGTATCATTCTTATCTGCCTTGTGGCCTCATAACCATCCATGTTTGGCATCTGAATATCCATAAAAACAATATCGTATTTTTTCTTTTTTGCCAAATTTACTGCTTCAAGACCATCATTGGCAAAATCAGATGAAATATTAAACTGTTTCAACATATTTTGTAATACTATCTGATTGATTACATTGTCCTCCACTATCAAAGCGTGTAAATCTTGAATTGGAAAATCAGAATTTTTTAAATATTTTTCTTCTTTAGCTAAATCTTCTTTAAATAAAATTTTTGTTACGGCATTGAATATATCAGAAGGTAAGACTGGTTTTTCCATAATGAATGGCTTTTTTGTAAATATCTTTTGGGCCTCTAGTTTGCTTAGATTTGTAATAATGATAGCCTTACTTGATTCAAACAGTTTGAATACATTATTGATAATCTCTTCATTTTTTGTTGAATGAACAGCAAATACGATATCTATCTTACTATTTTCAAAACTGAACGTTTCATCAAAAACTGTTACTTTAAATTTAAGAGATTCTAAAATTTTAAGTATATTTTGAGAAAATAATGATAAATCAGAAATAAAGAGAACATTTAGATTGGTAATTTTTTCATTATAGAATAATCCAGAAGAGTCATCAATCCCAAACTTCAAAGTAACATAAAAAGTTGTGCCTTTACCGGGTTCTGAGACGAAATTTATATTACCATTCATCACATCTAATAATCTTTTTACTATGGTCAACCCAAGTCCTGTACCGCCATATTTTTTTGTTACCGATTGATCCCCTTGAAAGAATGGAGTAAATAGCTTTTGCTTTTTATCATCATTTATACCTATACCTGTGTCTTTAATTACAAATAAAATTTCTACACAGTTTTCTGTTGAATTTTTTATAAAAACATCCAGAGAAACATAACCGATTTCTGTAAACTTAATGGCGTTTCCCAATAGGTTTATTAGAATCTGTTTAACCCTTAAAGGGTCACCGATAATCTTTGCAGGTATTAATGGATCTATAAAAACGGTAAACTCGATTTTTTTTTCTTTAGCTCTATAATAAAGCACTTTAATCACTTCATCTATAGTATCTTTCAACGAAAAGATATCGTTTAGAATCTTAATTTCACCACTTTCGATGCTGGAAAAATCCAGAATGTCATTAATGATATCGAGGAGATGATGTGAAGCCATATTTAGATGTTTCACATACTCTAACATATGTTTAGGAAGATTTTCTTTTATGAGAAGTTGGGAAATACCTATTATGCCATTTAATGGAGTTCTGATTTCATGAGACATGTTCGCAAGAAAAGTAGATTTTGCCTGATTTGCTCTTTCTGCCTCCTCTTTTGCCTTGATAATCTCCTGCTCGGCAATTTTTTTATCATTTATGTTGACAACAACACTTATTAAGTTTTTTATATTACCATCTTCATCTTTCAGGGATGATCTATTTGAATCCATCCAGATCAACGATCCATCTCTTTTTACGTATCTATTTTCGATTCTATAGTAATCTATTTCATTATTTAATATCCCCTGAATAAAAATTTGCTCTTTTTCGTAATCTTCTGAAAATATAATTTCAGATATATTTTTATTTTTTAAATCCTGATAATTATGTTCTAGTAGCTCCAAAAGGTAATCATTTATTAAAATGATATCTCCAAATTTATTGGTAAATATGATACCAACGGGTGCTCTATCAAATATTGATTTAAAAATTATCTCTTGCTCTTTTACAGATTTCTCCAGTAAAACCTTTTCAGTAATATCCTGAACTGTGCCTATGCTTCTTATAGGCTCTCCATCTTTATTGTAAAAAGTTTTCCCCCTTTCTATAACGTATTTAATTCTACCATCAGACATCAAAAGTCTGTGTTCCACCTGATAACTCTTTTTCATTCTAACAGATTCCCAATATGCATCACTAACCTTTTCCCTATCATCAGGGTGAACAGTAGAAATAAAGGCATCACAGGATGCTCCGAATTCCTGCTTATCTATTTCAAAAATATCATAAATTTCATTTGACCAAAACAGCTTGTTATTTTTAATATCAAGTTCCCATGAACCAATTTTTGCAATCTTCTCTGCCTCTTCGAGTAGATAAAGCTTTTCTTGGAGTAGTATTTCTGCATTTTTTTTCTCAGTAATATCTATAAGTGTTCCCGTAAGATACAACATAGAACCGTCATCAGCATATTTAATGACTTTTCCCGAACCTCTGATCCATTTGTAGCTACCATCCTTAGCTCTTAATCTAAAATCAATAGTAAAAGATTTTTTTATTTCCATTTGTTTGGCTAAAGATAATTGGACATACTCAATATCTTCCGGATGTAAAAGCTCCACCCATTTTTCGTATGACATTTCAAATTCGTTTGGATAGTAACCCAACATCCTATAGGCATGATCAGACCATAAAACCTTACCTGTGGAATTATCCCAAAACCATACACCTATATCACCACTTTCGAGAGCATACCATATCTCATCAATGCTAAACTTTGTTTTATCACTCATAAAGGTATTATACAAAAAAAAATCTAAAATTAAAAGAGGATTTTAAAAATAATGAATGGGCAAAATTTAATCTATTTTTAACTTAATATAATCAGTCTGTTTATATAAATTTAACAAATAAGAATTCTATCATTTTTTATTATTAGTATTTAAATATTTTTATATTACTTAGAATAAAATTTATGTTTTTATTATTGATTTTATTACTATCGTGCTTTAAAGATATATCTATAAATCCAATAGATTTGTTAATATAGTCAGAAATTAAAAATGTTAATTCAGTATTATAAGAATGTTATTTAATAGATATTTTATATTACATTTACTTTTATCTATTTTACTATCAAAATACAATAGAAAATATTTTGCATATAGAACGCAGAATTCAAAATTAATATAGATTTTTTTTATATAATTAACGACTTGAATTAATTTACAAATATAGGGATATAAAATTTAATTTAAATTTATTTTTCTCTTTACATTTTGTTAACTTTATGCAATTATATATCATAAAAATCAGGAGGTAAAAAATGGGAGTAAAACAGAAAGTAACAAAAGAAGAAGCATTGCTTTATCACTCTTCAGGGAGAAAAGGGAAAATTGAAGTGATACCCACCAAACCAACCTTAACCCAAAAAGACTTATCGTTAGCTTATTCTCCTGGCGTAGCTCATCCGTGTCTTGAGATAGAACAAAACCCAGAGCTAGCTTACGAATATACCGCAAAAGGTAATCTTGTGGCTGTTGTCTCAAATGGCACAGCTGTTTTGGGTCTTGGTGATATTGGCGCTCTTGCTGGAAAACCTGTAATGGAAGGGAAGGGAGTTCTTTTCAAAAGATTTGCCGATGTGGACGTTTTTGATATAGAATTAAACTCAAAAAACCCTGATGACATTATAAAAGCCTGTGAGCTTCTGGAACCAACATTTGGTGGAATTAATCTTGAGGATATTAAAGCCCCTGATTGTTTCTATATAGAAGAGGAATTGAAAAAAAGGCTAAAAATTCCTGTCTTTCACGATGACCAGCACGGTACAGCCATTATTGCAACTGCTGCTCTGATTAATGCATTAGAAATCATCAATAAAAAAATAGATCAAGTAAAAGTGGTAATAAATGGTGCAGGTGCCTCTGCGATAGCAACTGGAAACTTAATCATAAAAGCTGGCGTAAAAAGAGAGAATATTATTCTTTGTGATACAAAAGGTGTGATCTACAAAGGTAGAGTAGAGGGGATGAATAAATACAAAGAAGCCTTTGCTGTTGAAACGGACAAGCGAACTCTAGAAGAGGCTATGGATGGGGCTGATGTATTCATAGGATTATCTGTGAAAGGTGCGGTCACTAAAAACATGGTAAAACTTATGGCGAGAGATCCCATAATAATGGCCATGGCAAACCCTGATCCTGAAATCACACCTGAAGAGGTTTATGAGGTAAGGGGTGATGCGATAGTTGCCACAGGTAGATCAGATTATCCAAATCAAGTGAATAATGTTCTGGGTTTCCCCTTTATTTTTAGAGGGGCTCTTGATGTTAGAGCCACCCAGATAAATGAGGAGATGAAGCTTGCTGCAGTGTATGCACTTGCCAATCTTGCAAAACAGGATGTCCCAGAATCTGTATGTAGAGCCTACGGAGTAAAAAAACTTCAATTTGGCAGAGAATATCTTATACCAAAACCTTTTGACCCGAGAGCTCTTACCACAGTTGCTCCCGCAGTAGCTAAAGCTGCCATAGATAGCGGAGTAGCAAGGGTAATTATTACTAATTGGGAAAAATATAAAGATCAGCTTGAAGCAAGATTATCTGTAGCAAGAGAATTCACAAGACATATTATACAAAGAGCAAGATTTACTCCTAAAAAGATTGTTTTCCCGGAAGGTGAGTATGAAAAGATTATCAAAGCTGCTGTAAAAGTAATCGAAGAAGGCTTTGGAACACCTATTTTACTTGGGGATAAAGATACTATTTTAAAAATAGCCGAAAAAGCAAATTTAAATATTGAAGGTATTGAGATTGTCTGCCCTCAATCATCTCCAAATCTTGATAAATATGCCCAACAACTATTCAAAATGAGACAGAGAAAAGGGGTAACCGAAGTAGAAGCTTACAGACTATTAACAAAAATTACGAACTACTATGGTGCCATGATGATTTTAAATGGAGAAGCAGATTGTCTCGTAACTGGATATTCCAGAGATTACGGTAATTCTGTAAGACCTCTACTTGAAACAATCCCTTTTGAAAAAGATTATAAAACTGTTTCTGGTTCCTATTTCATGATATTCAAAGACAGATTATTGCTGTGTGCTGATACCACTGTAAATCTTGATCCAACAGCTGAACAGCTTGCACAGATAGCCCTCCAATCCGCCGACACTGTTGAAAAATTTGACATAAAGCCAAAGATTGCTATGTTAAACTTTACAAACTTTGGTAGTGTAAAATGTGAAAGGGTAAAAGTAATTCAGGATGCAATCAAATTGGTTAAAGCTAAAAGACCTGATATCATAATAGATGGCGATATGCAGGCAGACACTGCCACCTATGCACCTATCGCTGAAGAGGCATTCCCATTTTCTGAAATAAAAGGTGATGCAAATGTATTAATCTTCCCTAACCTTGAATCAGGTAACATAGCTTATAAATTACTCTACAGAGTTGGTAGTGGAACTGCTATAGGACCTATTCTTCAGGGATTCAAACACTCTGTACACGTTCTCCAGAGGGGTAGTGACGTACACGAAATAATCTATCTTGCTGCTTATGCAGTTGTGGATGCTTCAATCAAACAAAATATCTAATAATTGGCGGGGCAACCCCCCCTTTATTTTTTTGACATAAGTTAAATCTCTTTAATTTTTTTCTTGACAAACACACCAATTGTTAATAATATAATGGAAATAAAAATCATAGAGGGATGGTATGACTGGACTTAGACATTTTAAAGTATTGCTTATTGGTAACCCAAATGTGGGTAAAAGTGCACTTTTTTATAGGCTTTCTGGTAAATATGTGTCTGTATCAAATTATCCCGGCACAACGGTGGATATCACCAGAGGTAGAAGGAAAATCGGAGAACATCACGAGATAGAGTTTATCGATACCCCTGGTTTTTACAATCTTATGACGATAACTGAGGAAGAAAAAGTTACTAAAAAATTGCTTTTAGAAGAAACACCGGACGTCGTCCTACATGTTATTGATGCCAAGAATATCCAGAGAATGCTACCGCTGACACTTCAATTGATAGAAGCTGGTTTACCAGTAATATTGGTATTGAATATGTTTGACGAACTTAAGCATAGAGGGCTTGAAATAAATCTACCCCGTTTAGAACATGAACTTAGGATACCTGTGGTTGCAACAGTTGCCACAAAAGGGATTGGAATAGAAAACTTGGTTTCAAGAATAGTTTGTGTTTGTGAAAAGAGATACAATTATCAAAGAATCTCAATTGATTATACAGAAGAACTCTCTAAAAAGATAGATAATATCTGTAATCTATTGTTTAATCAGTATAAAATTTCAAACAGAACAATAGCTGCATTATTACTACAAGGGGATGAAGATAGCCTGGACATAATACGGAATGAAAAGAATTTCAATCAAATTCAGGATATCCTAATGAATGAGAAACAAAATAATTTCAGACTTGAATATGCAAAAATTTTACATGAAAATGCAATGAATATTGTTGAAGAGAATGTCATAATAAAAACAGGTGACAAGGATGGTTTTATCAAAAGTTTAATAGATAACTTCACGATGCATCCAATTGGGGGATTAATAAGTGTCATTATAATATTGTATTTCGGATTTTATAAATTTGTAGGTGGGGTAGGGGCTGGAGTACTTGTGGATTTTATAGAAGGTGACATTTTCGAAGGAATAATAAATCCATATGTTAATAGATTTTTCGATTCTTTATTAGGGAAAACCATATTTTTTGATCTCTTTGCAGGAGAATACGGCGTAATTACACTCGGAATTCGTTATGCTTTTGCAATAGTTCTTCCTGTTGTTTTCTCATTTTTTCTCATGTTTTCAATTCTCGAAGATTCTGGTTATCTTGTAAGACTATCAATGGTCTTAGACAATTTTTTAAAAAAGATAGGTTTGTCTGGTAGAGCGGTAATTCCAATGGTCCTTGGACTTGGCTGTGGGACGATGGCTACAGTGGTGACCCGAACACTCGAAACTGTAAGGGAAAGATATATCGTGACATTTCTATTAGCCCTCACCATACCTTGTTCAGGGCAACTGGGTGTTATTATAGGGCTACTTGGTGGTAATTTTAAATACTTATTGGTATGGTTTATCACCATTGTTATAATATTTTTACTGTCCGGGTTAATATTAAACAGATATTTAAAAGGTAAACCCGCAACATTTTTTATGGAGATACCACCATTAAGAATGCCAATATTAGGAAATGTTTTGCTTAAAACATTTTCAAGACTAAAATGGTATGCCCTTGAAATTATCCCAATATTTATATATATAAGTGTATTGATTTGGGTTGGTAGGATAACTAAAATTTTTGATCTGCTCACCTTTATCTTATCTTATCCCGCCAGATGGGCTGGTTTGCCAGAAAAGATGGGGGAGATATTTCTGTATGGTTTTTTTAGAAGAGATTTTGGGGCAGCTGGACTTTACGATCTTCAAAATTCAATAACACCGGTTCAAACTGTGGTATCTGTGGTAATACTTACATTATTTATTCCTTGTGTTGCTCAACTCTCAGTTATGATGAAGGAAAGAGGTTCGAAAAATGCTATTCTAATGTTTCTTTTTATAGTACCTTTTGCTTTTTTGGTTGGAATTGTTTTAAATTATATACTTATCTTGGGAGGATTCTAATGAGATTGACAGATGGAAAGATAAATAATATATACATAGTAGAATCTATAGAAATTGTAGATAAAGATGCACTAAATAAAATAAGTTCTATGGGTATATTACCCGGAACAGAGTTGATTTTATTGCAAAAAAAACCTACATTGGTATTTAAAGTGTATAATAGCAGATTTGCCATAGATAACTTCTTAGGAGGAAAAATATATGTCAGAACGCTTTGAAAATATTGGTAAAGTTATAAAAGTTTATGGTGGAGGAAAGGTTGATATTCTTGTGCAGCAGCTTTCTGCCTGTGCATCGTGTCACGCATCCTGCAGTATGGCAGGCGAAAAAGCTGAAAAGATATTTACAGTAAACACCAACTTAGACCTTAAAGAAGGTGACACTGTAAAAGTGTCTATCGATAACTCAAACGTAAAAAAATCAGCAGTAATATCATATCTAATACCCACTGTAATACTCGTATTCTTAGCTACCATTCTACAATATTTAGGGATCAAAGATATTTTTATAGCTTTCAGTTCACTGGGGATATTGGTTTTATATTTTTTAATTCTTAAGTTTATTTTAAAAAACAAAAATGTTAATATTGCGGTGGAAAAAATAAATTAAAAAAAGGGGGGGGGGAATCCCCCCATAATATTTCTAAAACATCAAACTATTATATTATTGCTCTCTTTCTACTTTCAACCCAAAAGCTCTGAGTAATTCAATAGGAAGAGGGAAAACTATTGTTGAATTTTTTTCTGAAGCAATCTCCGTTAATGTCTGTAAATATCTCAATTGAATTGTAAGTGGATTTTCTGCCATAATTTTACTTGCCTGAGAAAGCTTTTCGGAAGACTGTAATTCACCATCAGCATGTATGATCTTAGCTCTTCTTTCCCTTTCTGCTTCGGCTTGCCTTGCCATCGCCCTCTGCATCTCAATAGGTAAATCGATATGTTTTATCTCTACAGAACTAACTTTTATTCCCCACGGATCGGTCTGTTTGTCAATCACACTTTGAAGCTCCTGATTTATTTTATCCCTATGGGACAGTATTTCATCAAGCTCAAACTGACCTGCAACGCTCCGAAGAGTAGTCTGTGATATTTGACTGGTGGCATAGTAATAGTCTTCCACTTCCAGCACCGCTTTTGAAGGGTTAATCACTCTGAAATACACCACCGCATTCACTTTTATTGATATATTATCCTTTGTAATAACATCCTGTGGTGGAACGTCCATTACCACTGTTCTAAGATTTACCTTTACCATTTTTTCAATATAGGGGATAAGGAGTGTTAGTCCAGGCCCCCTTACATCCACATACCTTCCAAGTCTAAAGATGACACCCCTTTCATACTCTTTTAAAATTTTAAAAATATTTGCAAGTGTTATAATAATTAAAACGAGAAAAAACAGAAACACTGGAAACATATTGACCTCCTTTTTTATTTATTATATTATATAAAAATAAATTTGAAAAAACAATAATAATATTACAGGAAAACATATGATTAAAAGTATGACCGGATATGCAAAAGTTGTTGAAAATTTTGATCCATGTATGATTAAGGTAGAAATAAAAACACTAAATAGCAAATATATGGATAGCAAAATAAAACTTCCAAAGCTATTCAACCATCTAGAAATAAAGATCATAAATTTATTAAAAGATAAGCTTGATAGAGGGAAAATAGACTTAAACGTAGATATTATATACAATAAAACACCAAAAATACCAAGAATTAACAATGAGCTGCTTGCAGAAATAATAAAAATGTTACACTCTATAAGATCAGTACATAATATTGAAGATTCAATTAAATTAGAGCATCTACTACATTTTAACGATGTATTAAACTTCTATGAAGATGATGAGCTTGAGGAGGAGATCTCAAAGTATATATTATCTTCTGTGGAACAAGCTATTAATAAGCTTGATGAAATGAGAAGTTTCGAAGGTGAAATGCTTAAAAAAGATATTTTACAAAAACTCGATACTCTAAACTATATAATATATACAATTGAAGAAAAAAAAGATCATATCTTAGAAGATTTGTTTGAAAAGATAAAAAATAAAATTGAGCTTTTATTAAAGGATGAACCTGATAAAAATAGGGTATATCAGGAAGCAGCCATGTATGCAGAGAGGGGAGATATAGAAGAAGAGGTTACAAGAATTAAATCACATATTTTACATTTTAAAAAGATCATTGAAAATGAGTATCCCATCGGTAAAAAATTAGATTTTATGTGTCAGGAGTTATACCGGGAGTTTAATACAATTGGTAGTAAAAGTAGCAGTACAGAAATAATTAATATGGTAGTGGAAGGAAAAAACATCGTTGACAAGCTAAGGGAGCAGGTGCAGAATATAGTATAATTTTTACTGGAGTTGAAATGTTTAAAAAAGGTAAGCTTTTTGTTGTAAGTGCCCCAAGCGGTGCTGGTAAAACTACTTTATGTAATAAATTATTACAGGCATATGATGATCTTATTTATTCTGTATCTTATACAACGAGACCCCCCAGATTTGATGAGATAGATGGAAAAGACTATTATTTTATTACTGTTGAAAAATTCAAAGAGATGATTGATAATAATGAATTTATTGAGTGGGCGGAAGTGCATGGGAACTTTTATGGCACATCAAGAAGATTCATAGAAGAGAATCTAAAAGAAGGTAAAAATATCATACTCGACATCGATCCACAGGGGGCAAGACAGTTGAAATCAAAGATCAACATGGGGATCTATATTTTTATCATTGCTCCATCTATTAAAGATCTTAGAGATCGTCTATATAATAGAAGAACAGAATCGGAGGAAAAAATAAATATCAGACTTATGAACGCAAAAAAAGAGGTTGCATACTACAAAGATTATGATTATATAATAGTAAATAGAGATATTTTAAGTTCTTACAAAGAACTTGAAAGCATTTATATCACAGAACATTTAAGGACTTCAGATATAGAAAAGATAGAAGATATTTTTAACATGGAGGAATAAATGGCTATTGTGGATATTGAAAAAGGGATTAAAAATGAGTTTGTAAAAAGTAGATTCAGGCTTGTTTTAATGGCAAGCCAGAGGGCAAGAGAACTAATTAATATGAAAGAAAATACTCTTCCACAGCAGGACAATAAATATCAAAAACCCACAACCATAGCTCTGGTAGAAATTGTTGAGAGAAAAATTAAGCCTGTTTTAGTAAATGAGTAATATACTTATTGGTATCACTGGAGGGATTGCGGCCTATAAAATCCCCCAGCTCTGTAGACACTTTTTGCTTAACGGTCACAATGTAAAAGTAATCATGACGGAAAATGCTGCCAAATTCATCTCACCACTTACTTTCGAATCACTAACCGGTAATAGAGTATATACAGATGATTTTGAAATATACATCGAGCCGGAAAATATCAAACATATAAGTCTTTCTGAATGGGCTGATATTTTTATCATTGCACCAGCTTCTGCAAATACAATTGGTAAAATGGCAAATGGCATAGCTGACAATCTACTAACCTCATCAATATTAGCTTACGACAGTGCTAAGCCTATAGTAGTGGCTCCAGCTATGAATAGTAAAATGTATAAAAATAAAATATTTCAGAGAAATCTGGAAGTATTAAAGGAAAATGGCTTTCATATTATAGAGCCTATCACGGGTATCTTAGCATGTAAGGACGAAGGGGTAGGGAAAATGGTGGAGCCAGAGGATATCTATCTGTACTGTAAACAATTTTTGAAAAAATCTGACATGTTAAAGGGTAAAAGGGTACTTGTTACCGCTGGCCCCACAATTGAACACATAGACCCCGTAAGGTTTATTTCAAATAGATCAAGTGGTAAAATGGGTTTTGCAATAGCAGAATCAGCTTTTGAAAATGGAGCTAACGTTACCTTGATCTCTGGACCTACACTTCTTAAAACTTTTGTTCATAAAAAAGAAGTTTCATCTGCAGATGAAATGTATTGGGAAGTAATGAATAGAATAAATGATATTGACATATTGATTATGGCAGCGGCTGTAGCAGATTATAAAGTAGAAAACTATAGTGAAGAAAAGATCAAGAAAAGTTCTGAAAATCTTACATTAAAACTTGTAAAAAATAAAGATATACTAAAAGAAGCATCCAAATTTAAAAGAGATAATCAGATTTTCGTAGGATTTGCTGCGGAATCTCACAATGTCGAGAAAAATGCAATTAATAAAATGAAAGAAAAGAAACTTGATCTTATAGTTGCAAATGATATATCAAGAAAAGATATAGGTTTTGATTCTAATGATAATGAAGTCAATATATATTTCAATTCTGGAGATAAAATAAAAATCGATAAGATGGATAAAAAGAAAGTAGCGGATAAAATAATAAAAATAATTTCTGACTTAATAATAAGATGATCAAGAAAGAGAATTTTTACAAGGATATATTAGGTATAAACTATTTTTATTGTGATCATAGAGTCAAGTATGAAATTATTGACAAATCGATACTGCATTCTTCATTGAATCTTCAAAACAGTTCTAAGCTCGAGCAGATGCAAAA